>NZ_JAEPRP010000119.1:0-22899 GCF_016652895.1 Ensifer sp. SSB1 | reverse complement strand
GTTTGAGCCAGGACTTTGCAAGTGGGCCGCAGGGAACGGGCGCAGGGGCTTGTTGTCGCCGGCGGTCCAGCCACTTAGGGTCGAGTGCCCATTGTGGCAGCTCGCAGACGTCTATATCGGCGAGGCGGACACGCTGGGCGATTTGCGGATACCAGAGTGTCCGGCCATCCATGACCGCGACACGACCCTTAAAGACCGGATATGCATCGGCCGGAGCGTCGCCCTGCCGCCGTCGAATTGCATCGGGATTCCCGACGAGGTCAGCCGCAGTAGCTGGCAGAATGATCGCGGTGAGAACCACGGTTGCGGTAAGGTATCGCTTCATGGATCTGCCTTCTTATTGCGCGCATTGACCTCACGGCTCAGGAGAATGGCCGGGTGCCGAACGTCTTCGAACTGCCAAAGGCCAGCGCGCTTGTCGCGGGCAAGCTGCTCGGCCACAGCATAGGGAACGTGATAGGGCAGACCCTCACCGTTGAGGGCCGCGAAGGCGTAGCCGCTCGTGATCAGCACATTCGCCAGATCGAGCCGGCCTTTTCCAACGGTCGCGTAGCAGACCACGTAGGCGATACCGTCCTTTTTAACGATCGGCGCGCAAACAGGCTTGGTGTCTTTGATGTATGCCGCGAGTACGGCAAGGGAGGCCTCGCCGCAATCGCGCTTCTGCCCGTGTTTGTCCGTGTAAGATGTGCCGCGCAGGCAGGATTGAGCGCCATAGAGCCGGTAGCGCTTGCCATCCGACGTCCACGTATCGCCGGTTTCCAAAGTGACGCCAGGCAGCAGATCGAAATATCCATCTGGCGCGGCGGCGACGGATGTCGGGAAAAGGGTCAGCAGGAGAATGAGAACCTCTCTCATCGCCCCTTTACCCTTGGATCGGCCCACATCCCGAAAGAGCCTTTTTGCCCGATCTCCTCAGCTTTGGTGAGATCCGAGCGAGCAGGCGTTCCGTCAGGCTTCTGCGACAGGCGTAGCGCGCCCAGCGATAGCAGTTGCTCCTCGAACATATCGACAGAGTCGAGACTGCCAGGAAAATTGTAATAGCCGTAGCAAGTCGCGTTCTGAAGGTGTGCGCCTTGTTCGCTCACGAACGCGCGGCAAAAGACGACCTTTGGGTTCTGCAGCATGATTTGGAGCTGCTTTTGTGCAAAGTCGTCGCAGCTCCCGGCGAAGTCTTCACTGCGGTTGACCATTTCACCTTTGCAGGGCTCAAGCCCGTAGAGGCGAAGCGTCGTCTTGTCGTCAACGCGGAAGTCCGTGGGCGATACGGCCTTGAACTCGGCCGTGGTCGCGTAACCCTTGCGATCGGAGACTTTGCCACTTCCGTCGTAGTACTCGATCACCAGCACGGTCTTACCCGGCGCTGCCAGTGACTTGATGTAGTTCTTGTCGATGTCCGAGGCAGACAAAGCGGGTGTTGTCATTACACCACCTACGAGTGCGGCAATGATGGTCCGTTTCATTTTCTAGCCCTTATCCAAATTGCTTCTGCAGATCCCCCGGCAAAAGGGGGTTTCAGTGATCTGCAAAAAGTTGTATCGCTGCACCAAATCGATGTCGTGCACGCACCAACTTAAACAGTTTTTGTTTCAATCACAACAGCGCAAGTCAGGCGGAGGACGATGGAAAAAAGGGCTAGAAAAGCAGGCATTTCGGGCAGGTACGCTTTTGTCAGCGCCGCTCTCTTGTCGATAGTTTCGGGTGGGATTGCTCACACAAAAGACGGCAAAAGAAGTCAAAATATCGCAAATAATCAATGGATTACTGAAAAACGCGGCGAGCCCACCCTTGCGACGAATTTCGAGGAGCGTTGGTCCGGATCCGAGAAAGACTTCGTCTTTGGCGCCGACGGCGTTGTGAAAACAGCGACCGAAGCGCAAGAGGACCTCCACAATCTGGGGGTATCGAACCAAATTGCTGCACAAATGAGCCGCGGACCATCTGCAAATGATGGCACCCTTAGGTCTGGAGATTTACAGCATCCGACCGAAAACTTAGAGCAAATTGGTGCATACAAGCCGACTGAGGACGGCCAATCCGAAGCACAAACCTGCGGTCCCTCTCCGCTGGGCACAGACGAAATCAAATCACTGGTTGTCCGGACGGCACGGAAATACAGTGTGGACGAGCGTTTTGCGACGGCGATCATCTGGGCGGAAAGTGCTTTTGACCAGAGTCGCAATTCACCAAAGGGCGCGCGCGGGCCGATGCAGCTCATGCCGGCAACGGCTGCACGCTTTGGCGTCGAGGACATCTGTGATCCTGCTCAGAATATCGAGGGCGGAGTGAAGTACCTGCGGGCGCTCCTCGACGAGTTTCAAAACCCCCTTTTTGTTGCGGCCGCCTACAACAGCGGCGAACAGCGGATTTATGAGCACGGCGGTATCCCGCCGTTCAAGGAAACCGTCGGCTACGTCGCCAAGGTGGTGAACTACCAGCTCGGGCTTCCAATGCCCTCGGCAAAAGGCAAGGCGAGAATGGCCGCTTCGCAAGCGGCCTCAGATGCGGGTGACAGCGGCGATGCCGGTGTCATCGCCGTGAAGAAAACCGGCACGTTTGTCGGTGGGGTAATGCACTTCTAAAGGAGAGACATATGCAGACGGGTCTACAGAGGGACAAATCTCAAGCGCTGAAGCTTGTGGCGATGTTCGGCATGGTAGCCGCGATTCAGGTTGTCAGCGCCGACGTTGCCTTTGCGCAGGCAGGCGGCGGAGGCGCCTTTGCGCCACTTCAAACGGCCGTCCAGATGATCGTTGACTTCATCACCGGCCCGTTCGGCCGCCTGATGGCGATTATTGCTGTCATCGGCCTTGGCTTCCTCGCCTTTGCCGGCCGTCTCTCGTGGTTCACAGCGGGTGCGGTTGTTATCGGTATTGGTCTTGTATTCGGAGCCCCGGCGATCGTCGACCAGATGATTTCGTCCGTCGGCAGCAACTGAGCATGACCGAGTTCTCCGACGAAAAGCCGGCTCTTACTCCGTTGGTGATCGGGTTAACTCGATCTCCAACGCTTTGGGGCGTGCCATACATGGCGGTGGTGCTGATCGTCGGGGTCACCATTATCGGCTGGCTGGCGACGAACCACTTCCTCGCGCTGATCATCGCGCCGGTCGCTTACATCGTTCTGTTCTCCCTCTGCACCTGGGACAACAAAATCCTCGACGTGCTGCAGGTGACGTCTCGCAAGACGCCCCGCACGCCCAACAAGCGTTTTTGGGGCACCAACTCTTACGGACCGTGATCATGCTGAAAGTCGTAAAAGAAGAGCTTGGATTTGGACGAGTCGCTAGCAACGAGCGGCCCATGTCGACCCATATACCCTACGTCAGACAGGTCTCCGACACTGTGATCGGATTGGAAAACGGCTCACTCTTGAGTGTCATCAAACTGGATGGGCTGTTTTTCCAAACTGAGGACCAGGCTGAACTTAACATGCGGTCCGTTGTGCAAAACACGATGATCCGCGCATTGGGGTCGAGCCGCTATTCCCTTTGGTCCACTGTAATCCGCCGCGAAGTCGAAACCGAGATCGGTGGCGCGTTCAACGAGCCATTCTGCGATCTGCTGAATAGGCGTTACGTTGAGCAACTGCGTCACAAGCGCATGTTCACGAACGAGATCTATCTGACCATCGTGCGGTCTGGGATGCGGGGTGCTCTCGGCCTTGGCGACTCGCTAAAGAAGCTCTTCGACAAGGCCAGCAAAGACGCGCGGGTCCAGCAAACCCGTGAAGATGTTTCCGAGCTTGAAGAGCTGATCGGCAACATCGTGCGGGACCTGCATAAGTACGGCGCCCGAGCACTTGGAATTACCTATCGTCGCAGAAATGACGACGAGGCGACCATCGAGGGGCATGAAAAGAAGGAACAGGGCGAACCCTATTCCGAGCCCTGCGAATTCATCAATGCGATCCTGACCTGTGGTGTGCCGCGCAAAATGCGCCTGCCGCGCATGGGCATCCGCAACTATGTCGGCACGTCGCGGCTGCATTTCAGTAAGCGGACAATGCAGGCTCAGGCGGCAGTCGACGAAGATACCCGTTTTGGCGCACTGTTATCGATTAAGGAATACCCGCCCTTTACGGGACCGGGAATGTTGGATGGCCTGCTGCAGGTGAACCATGAGTTCATTCTGACGCAATCTTTCATCATCGCCGACAAGCCGATTGCGCAAGAGCGGATAAGTCGTCTGCAACGGCAAATCAGGGCATCGGATGAAGCCGGCAGCGCGGTCGAGGAGGACATCGACTACGCGCTCAATAGCCTAATGAACCAGGAAGCCGTGTTCGGCTTCCACCATCTTTCGCTGCTGTGCTTGTCCCGCGACCTCGCCGGCGTCAGCCGCACTGTGTCTGAACTCGGTGCGTGCCTGACTGACATGAACATCAATTGGCTTCGCGAGGACCTGAACCTCGAAGCGGGCTTTTGGGCGCAATTACCCGGCAACCACAGCTATCTTGCGCGCAAGGCAATGCTGTCGAGTGCAAATTTCTCCGGCCTCTCGTCGATGCACAATTTCGCAACGGGGCAGGCTGATCGCACCCATTGGGGACTACCGATCACGATCCTCGAAACGACGTCGCAAACGCCATACTGGTTCAACTTCCATCGCCGTGACATCGGCCACTTCCTTGTCACCGGGCCGACCGGCTCCGGTAAGACCGTCGCACTAACGTTTCTGCTCGCGCAGGCGATGCGCGTTTCACCGACACCAAAGTCCGTGTTCTTCGACAAGGACCGTGGTGCGGAGATCTTTGTAAGGGCGATTGGAGGCTCATATGAGGTATTGTCGCCAGGCACGCCGACCGGCTTCAACCCGCTGCAGCTCGAGAATACCGGCCCGAACCGCGAATTCCTGCTTCGGCTGCTGAAGGCAATGCTGCGCTCCGGAGCTCGGAGCGATTTCAAACAGGAAGACGAGGATACTCTCGAACGGGCAATCGTCCGTTTGATGCAGGAGCCTGCCGCGGAGCGAAATCTGCCGAACCTGGCCGGGTTGCTGGTAGGTCGGTCGCGGGCGGATGCCAACGATCTTCATTCGCGCCTTCGGCCTTGGATCGACGGCGAAAAGGCCTGGCTCTTTAACGCCGCGCATGACGTCCTCTCCTTCTCGGGCCGGAGTGTGTTCGGCTTTGACATGACGAACATTCTCGGAAACGAGGACCTGCGCACACCGGCGCTGATGTATTTGTATCATCGGTTGGATGAGCTGCTGGACGGAAACCCCGTCATGTTCTTCATGGACGAAGGTTGGCAGCTCCTCATGGACGAGACCTTTTCGGCGTTCATCGTCGACAAGATGAAGACCATCCGCAAGCTCAACGGCATTGTTGGTTTCGGCACTCAGTCCGCGGCGGATATCGCTAAGGCAAAAGCCTCACACACTTTGATCGAGCAGTCCGCAACCAACATCCACTTCCCGAACCCCCGCGCCGACGAAGAGAGCTACATCAAGCGTTTTGGCCTGACGGTGAAGGAATTCAACTTCATTAAGAATACCCCACCCGAAAAGCGAACCTTTCTCATCAAACACGGCAATGACTCGGTCATTGCTCGGCTCGATCTCTCCACCATGCCCGATCTCGTGAAAGTGCTCTCGGGGCGAAAGGAGACGATTGAGGAATGTGCAGCACTTCGCGAACGGCATGGCGACGAGCCTGAAAACTGGCTGGCTGAATTCTGCGGATGGGAGAAGGCCGAATGAGGAAAAGTCCTGCTTTGTGGGTAATTTCTGCACTGTCGCTTGTCGAAACCGCACCGGCGCTCTCTCAGGTGCCCGTAATCGACGACAAAGTTCTCAAGACCGACACCACGCGCGACCAGACGACGACTGAAATTGAAAAGACCGACAGTGATCGGTACGCGGTCAACAAAGGGGTGACCTGCTCGATTTATCGGCCTGGGCGAGGCGGCGATCCAGCCTCGGCAGCGACCGCCAATCCGGAAATTACCGGACTGGTGAAGCGTGTCGCTCAGGAGGAAGGTGTCGATGAAAAGCTCTTTATGGCGCTTGTTTACCAGGAAAGCCGCTTCAATCCTTGTGCGAAATCGCCCGTCGGTGCGATCGGGCTCTCTCAGCTTATGCCGGGCACGGCAAAAGACCTTGGCGTCGATCCCCACAACATCGAAGACAATCTTCGGGGTGGTGCGCGTTATCTAAAGCAACAACTTCGCCGCTTCAACGGCAACACCAATCTGGCACTGGCCGCCTATAACGCCGGTCCCGGAAACGTCCAGAAGTATGGCGGGATTCCCCCTTTCAAAGAGACGCAAGGATACGTCGCAAACATCACCCAAAAGTGGCTGCCGGCCTTCGGCGGTTCCGATGTTGCCAATATCCCGGCGAACTACGGCGGTGGCTCGACGGCCTTCACCGGCATGCGCGACTCCACGATTAAATCCTTGGCGACCTCTCAGGCGGTCGGCGAGAGCAGCGGAAACGTCGCGTCATGGCTGCAGCAATTGGGCGGATTGTACAGCGGCACGGTCCAGGACAGTTGGGACCACAACTCCGGCGCTCGCAACGCCAACCTCGAAATGATGAACCAGGTCATTCGTCTTGGCACGACGATGGCGGATCTCATGAACTCTCGTAGCGCCGTCGATGTTGGCGGCCTGTCCGGATCGTCGCGCACGAGCGATTTCCGAACTGAAAAAGCCAATGCGAACCGCGAAACGACTGGTCTTTGCGACCCACGGGAAGGGCTTGAATGGAGCCCGACGGAGAAGACTTGCGTCCAGAAGCGTGAACGTGAGGCCAACGTAGAACTGATGTTGAACGCTCAATGAGGAGAACTGCGATGAGACGTTTAATTTTGACGGCCTATTCGCTGGCCTTTGCATCCACAGCTCTCGCCCAAGTACCGGTCATCGACGGCGCCAATCTTAAGATTGCGCAGCAAACGTCGGCGACGACCGACAAGATTCTTGGCACCAACAAGGAAGTCCTGAAAACGGTCCAGGAGACCCTTCAGGCGGTGACCGGTGATCGCGGTAGCGACGCCAACCAGATGCAGAACCTTGCCATTGGCAATGGGTTCAGCGTCTCCCAAATGCCGTCCTTCGACAGCCTTATGTCAGGCGGCGTGCCGAATTTCGGCAGCATGGGCGGTGATGTTGGCAAGGTCGCCACAACCTTCATCAACGGCCTGCAACTCGTGAAAAACCTATCCGGCCAGGCAGGCAGCTCTTTTTCGGGCGACACGTCATACGAGGAAATGGTCAACACCGTTCTCGGTGTCGCCGCCCTCGTCACCGGCTCGCAAAAGGCCGTCCAGACCCGCCGAACATCTTTCGAGCAAGCGGGTGCAAATATAGGTCAAGCCAAAGATATCAAGGGTTCGATCGACCAGAATACTCAGCTTCAAGTGCAAGCCGGCCTGACGGTCAACGAATTGATCGGCGTGATGAACGGCGCCGTGTCCTCCCTCCAGGCCGATAACCAGCGTCGCCTGACGGACATCTCCAACTCAAAGAAGGCACTCACCTATAGTGACCAGTAAGATCATCCTGACGACACAGGTTCTGCTTCCCGTCGTGATCGCAGCCGGCCTCGCCGGTTGCGGCACGGCCGCGAAAGAGAAGACCGCGCCCTGCAAGAGGCCTGCCAATCTGACCTCTTACGCGCCGGATCCTCGTCAGGAATGCGGCCCTATGACGAGTGTAAATGGCGAGGCGGCAGCGGCCCTCGCCGCAATCGACGCGATGGCGACTGAATGAGGAAGGGTTCCCAGCGATGAACGATTTCCTTGGCGCGCTGCTGGATAGAATCGAACAGACTGGCGCGAATTTCTCAGCAAGAGCATACGGGATCGTCGGCGACGAAATCGTGCCGCTGCTGACCATCATGTTCATCGCATATGTGGGCTACTACGGGCTGCAACTCTTCATGGGGACTGCGCGCGTCAGCGTTAGCGAGATCATCGGACGTGTGACCCGTATGTTGATCATCCTCGCGCTCGTCAGGGAGTGGGATTACTTCAACACGCTGTTCTACTCCTGGCTGAACGACACGCCGGAAGACGTCGGCCGGGCGATCCTAACCGCCACAGGGACCGGCATCACGGAGCCGACAAACGGCCTATCGATGATCTGGAGGACCGCCAACGAGGCCGCTTCCGCGTTTGCGGAACAGTCGGGATATTTTTCGGTGCTGCCCTCGATGGTTGGCATTCTGATCATGTTCGCCGTGGCGGTTTTCATCGCCGTGGCATTGGCGATCCTACTGCTCGCAAAAGTGATGATGTGGGTCCTGATCGGGACAGCGCCGATTTTCATCGGCTGCATGCTGTTCGACCAGACAAGGGGCTTGGGCGTCGCCTGGTTCCAACAGGTGCTGATGTACGCGTTGATTCCGCTCTTCGTTTATGTCGTGGCCGCGTTCCTGATCGCAGCAATGGACCCGGAACTGACTAAGGTCAGCAGCGCTGCAAGCGAAAGGCGCCTTCAGCTCAGCGACATCTCTGCGTTCCTATTGCTCTGCGCCGCTGGCGCGTTCGTCCTCTTCAACATTCAGGTTCTCGCCCAGGGCATCACCGGCGGCGTAGCAGCCGGCCTCGGCAACGTTGCTCGGGCGGTCGGCCGGTTTGCCGGAATCTCGGCACCAGGAGCAGCCTTCAAAGAAGGGCGGAGGGTGGCGGGAGCAGTTGGCAATGCAGGCATGCAAGCTAGGGCGCGGACCCACGAAGGCATGAAAGCCAACATTAGAAACGCCAGTGCTGAGGCGATGCAGAACCGCATCAGCAACAACAGCATGCCTCGCTGAGAGGCGAACGTAAGGGCTAGAACGAATGGCGGATACAAACGAAACAGCTCTTCGGAGCTATTTTCAGGATGGCGATCGCTGGGAACAGGAGATCGTGAAGAAAGCCAAGCGATCGCGCACGCTCGCCTGGATGGTCACGACGATTTTCGCAGCGATAACCTTGCTGTCATTGACAGCTTTGGTGATGCTCGTCCCGCTGAAGAGCTTTGAACCCTACATCGTCGAGGTCGACAAAAACACGGGCTATATGGAGGTCAAGACCGGTCTCACGCGTCCGGCGAACCTCACCGACCAACAGGCCGTAACTCAGGCCTATGTCGTTCGCTACATTCGATCGCGTGAAGGCTACGACCCCTTCGCCATCGAGCAGGACTTCGGCATTGCCGCCCTGCTGTCGACTGGCGATGCAGCCCGCGAGCTGCAGGAGCTCTACAGCGCAGCAAATCCCAACAATCCGGCAAAGGTCCTGGGCAAGAACAGACATGTGACTGTTGATATCAAGTCCGTCACCTTCTCGAATGCGAGCACGGCCTTGGTCCGGTTTTCGACCACCGAAAAATCGGACACGGACTCCATCGTCCGGCATTACATTTCCGTCGTCCGCCATCGCTATACGGACACGCCGGCGACCAATGAATGGCGCTTCGAGAACCCCTTGGGCTTCCAGGTCTATAACTATCGCCGCGACCAGGAGACGGTGACGCAAGGGGGCGCTGAGTGATGAAACGCTTCCTGCTTTCGGCCGCGAGCGCGGCCGCGATGATGACTCACGCCTATGCGGCGCAAGCGCCCCGTCCCGGCTCTCTCGATTCACGCGTGACCAGCGTCGTCTACCAGTCCAACAACGTCGTGAAGGTTTCGGCGACCTACGGCATTTCCACCATGATCATCTTTGACGAGGACGAAAAGTTCGAGACGATCTCGCTTGGCGACACCGACAGTTGGCAGGTTGCCCCGTCTGAGAAAGGCAACATCCTGTTCGTGAAGCCGATCGCGAAGAATGTCGCCACCAACATGAACGTTGTGACCAGCAAGAGGATCTACTTTCTCGAGCTCAACGACCATGCTCCAACCGACGGCAAGCAGGTGTTCGGGATCCGTTTCGTGTACCCCGAGAAGGACCTGAACGCATCGCTGCGCAAGGAGGCCGAGTACCGGGCTGCAAACCCGAACATGTCGAACATCGACAAGGCGAACGTCAACATCGACTATTCGTTTTCCGGCGACCCGGCGCTGAAGCCGGCAATGATCTTTGATGACGGCAAGAAGACCTTCTTCAAGTTCAGCAGCCGGGTTCCGGCGATCTTTGCGGTCCAGACCGACTTTTCCGAGACACTGCGAAATTTCAGGAAAGAGGGCGAATACATCGTTGTCGATGGTGTTGCGACGCAATACACGCTGCGCGACGGCAACCAGTGGACATGCATCTTCAACCTTCGCAAGCCCGACTTCGGCGCTCCGGACCCTGACATTCTCGGTCCGGCCCACGACACAAAGGCGGCGAAACGTAGGAGGAGCGGCAACGAATGAAGATGAGCCCCGAACTTGAAGCCATGACGGCGGCCGACGAGACGGCCGTCAGCAACCGCCGTGTCGGTCGCAATCAATCCCTTGGCATGGCCGCCCTCATTGTGGGCGGAGCTGTCGCCGCCTATTTCGTCCTTGCCGCTGCCAATGAAAAGCCGCGTGACGTCGCTGATAGCGACGAGGAGTTTCAAACCACGACCTTCCGGCCACCGTCATTCGTGCGGGACGAAGAAAAGCCGCAGCCGCAGCCCGAGCAAGAAGTAATCAAGCTCCCTGAACCTCCTGAGGCGGTCGAAGAAGCGCCCGTCGATACGACCGAGTTTAAAGTTCCTGCTCCCCCTGAGGTCGTTGAACAAACCCCAAAGATAGCCCCTGTCGAGGACTTTCCCGACCGCTTTAAGTCCGGCCTGATCTCGCTTGATCAGAAAGGGAACGGGACAGGCAGCGGAAGTCTGTCAGATGAAGGAGATACCGGACTGTCCGTTGCCGGCGAGGATCGCAACAGCAAGTACCTGGCTGCGGCCTCGAGCCTTGCCGACCGAACCGCGAAGGCTCGGCAGATCGAGCGGATCGACGCGATGATACCGGAAGGAACTTTGATCCCCGGAATTCTCGAAACCGCTATCAACAGTGACCTTCCCGGTCAGATTCGTGCGATCACATCGCAGGACGTTTATTCATTCGACGGCCGGCGCGTGTTGATCCCGACCGGGACGCGTCTCATCGGCGAATACCAGTCCGAAGTGACACGCGGGCAGAAACGCATTTTTGTCATATGGACCCGGCTTCTTCGTGACGACGGCGTCTCGGTGCGGCTCAACTCGATCGGTGCGGACAGCTTGGGTCGCTCTGGTTTGACCGGCCATGTCGACAACAAATGGCGTGAGCGGTTTGGCTCGGCGATCATGCTTTCGGTCGTCGGTGCTGGCGCCAGCTTCCTGACGGGGTATGGGAGCGACCAGGCGTTCGGTGACGACGATAGCGACGCACAGCGCGGCGAAGAGCTGGCCCGCGAAACGATCGCCGAGACCTTCTCCGACATGGCCAACCAGGTCTTGGGCGAAAACCTCCGCATTCCTCCAACCATCAGCGTCAGCCAAGGCGAACGCGTCTTTGTCTATGTGCGTCAGGACCTCGATTTCGGCGCCATGTACGATGATCCGGTCACCGAAGCGATGAAGGAGATTCAACGTGAACGTCGCGGCAGGTAACGCCAGTACCATCAGGCGCGATCCGCATTACTTCCTCAATCGCGCCCTCGAACCAATCAGGCATTTTCTTGACGACCCACAGGTGGTGGAGATCGCGGTCAACAAGCCGGGTCACGTCTACGTGGAACGGTTCGGCGCCGATCATATGGAGCATCATCGGATCGAAACGCTGACGATCGATGAAATCCAAAACATTGGTGAGCGCGTTGCTGCGGCAACCAACCAGTTTATCAGCCGTGCCAAGCCGATCCTCAGCGCCGCGCTCCCCACTGGTGAGCGTATTCAGATTGTCCTGCCGCCGGCGGCCCCCGAAGGCGGCTCGATCTCGATCCGCAAGCAGGTGGTCAACGACTTCACGCTCGAGGAGTATCGCGATAACGGCTCACTCGAAAAGGTATCGGTGGCCGTGGGGGGCCTCAGCGACATTGACCGGGAGCTGATCGGACATCTGCGCGCAAACCGGATCTATGAATTCATCTATACCGCCATCACCAAGCGAGTTTCCATCCTGATCAGTGGCGGTACTTCCTCCGGTAAGACGACATTCCTCAACGCTTGCCTGAGGAGCGTGAACTCAAATGAACGCATCATCACGCTCGAAGACACGCGAGAGCTATTCCCGCCGCAAGCAAACGCGGTTCACATGATTGCATCGAAGGGCGACCAGGGCACAGCGGATGTGACCATTCAGAACCTGCTCGAGTCGTCGCTGCGCATGCGCCCGGACCGCCTGTTCGTCGGCGAAATTCGTGGTTCCGAGGCCTTCGCCTTTCTCCGTGCAATCAACACCGGCCATCCGGGCAGCATGTCCACGGTCCATGCGGATACGCCTATGGGCGCCTATGAGCAGCTCGCCATGATGATGCAGCAGGCCGGCATGTCGGCCGGTTTCTCCAAGCAGGATCTCATGTCGTATATCCAGATGGTGATCCCGATCGTCATCCAGCTCCGCCGGGAGGGCGGCAAGCGCGGCGTTTCTGAGATCTTTTATGCCCGGGATGAAACATGACCAAGGGGCTCCAGGCCTTCTATCTTCTCTTTTGCGTCGGGATAGCGTTCGTTGTCTGGATGCTTGGGTACGGCCTGGGTCTTCAGCTCTTCTACAAAGACGGCCGGATTCTCGAAACGACCACCACGAGCAATCCTATTGCACCAATCCAACAATTCTGTCTCTATCGGACGAGCCCTTCCCTGCAGAAGGTCGCGCTTGGCTCGATCGCGCCGGCGGTTTTGGTTGCCGGCCTCGTCGCTTACATCGGTCTCAAGCCAATCACCAACCCCCTTGGAGACGCTGCTTTTCAGGACATGGCCTCGCTTCGCCGAGGGAAATGGTTCCGCAAACAGGGCCATATCTTCGGCCGCATCGGGCGCAGCATTCTTCGCACCAAGGACGACCGGCATCACCTGATCATCGGCCCGACGCGCTCCGGCAAGGGCGCCGGATATGTGATCCCGAATGCGCTCATGCATGAAGGTTCGATGATCGTAACCGATCTCAAGGGCGAGGTGTTCAAGGCAACCGCGGGCTATCGGCGTCAGAATGGAAGCCAGGTCTTCCTGTTCGCACCGGGCTCGGAAACTACCAACCGTTACAACCCGCTCGATTTCGTGCGCTCCGAGCGCGGAAATCGGACGACCGACATACAAAACATCGCCAGCATCCTGGTGCCCGAAAATACACAGTCGGAAAACTCAGTCTGGCAAGCGACCGCACAGCAAGTCCTTGCTGGCGTCATCAGCTACATCACGGAAAGCCTGTTCTATAAGGACCGGCGAAATCTCGGCGAGGTCAACTCCTTCTTCAACAGCGGCGCCGATCTGCAGGCGCTCATGAAGTACATTAAGGAAAAAGAGCCCTACCTGTCGAAGTTCACCATCGAGAGCTTCAATTCCTACATCGCTCTGTCCGAGCGGGCGGCAGCCTCAGCCCTGTTGGACATTCAGAAAGCGATGCGGCCGTTCAAAAATGAGCGGATCGTCGCCGCCACCAATGTCACGGACATGGATTTGCGCGCAATGAAGCGCCGGCCCATCTCGATCTACCTTGCGCCAAACATCACCGACATCACTCTGCTGCGTCCGCTCCTGACGTTGTTCGTTCAGCAAGTGATGGATATCCTCACACTTGAGCATAATCCCAACTCCCTCCCCGTGTACTTCCTGCTCGACGAATTTCGGCAGTTGAAGCGGATGGACGAGATCATGACGAAGCTGCCCTATGTGGCCGGCTATAACATCAAGCTCGCCTTCATCATCCAGGACCTGAAGAACCTTGACGAGATCTACGGCGAAACCTCGAGGCATTCCTTGCTCGGCAATTGCGGCTATCAGCTCGTCCTCGGCGCCAATGATCAGGCCACCGCCGAGTATGCGTCCCGGGCGCTCGGGAAGCGCACGATCCGCTACCAGTCGGAATCTCGAACAATCGAGTTATTGGGTCTGCCCCGTCGCACGAAGGTAGAGCAGATTCGGGAGCGCGATCTAATGATGCCGCAGGAAGTCCGGCAAATGCCGGAGAATAAGATGATCCTGCTCATTGAGGGACAACGGCCGATATTCGGAGAAAAGCTTCGTTTCTTCCAAACGCAGCCTTTCAAATCGGCAGAGGCGTTCTCTCAAGCACACATTCCGCACGTGCCGGAGGTCGAATATCTGGCGCCGCAGCCCGTGCCGGCGACGACTTCGGACTATGCCAATGGCGGAGCCCCCTCCGCAATGGCCCCTTCTCCGCCTGTGAAGGAAGAAAAGCAGACCGCGACCGCCGATCACCCGGCCGACAACCAAGATCGTCCAGCGGATGCCAACAAGGATCCACCCGCCAAGCGAGCCGTCAACAAAAAGGCGCTGAGGCCGAAGGCAAAAGCGGAGGCAGCTGTGACCGACGCGGAAGCGCCGGCTCACCTGGTCGCCATGGAAGCCCGGATCAAGGCGATTGAAGAGCGATTGAAGACGCGGGCCAACCAGCTCAAGGCAACTGTCGCAACAAAAGTCGAAAAGCTTGGTGCCAGGTCACCTACGACGCGCCGGAATTTCATCGATATTTTCAACGCGACTGTGCCTGATCCCGTCGAAGTCGATGCGCCGGCCGAATAGCTTAGGGGCTCGCTTCTGCCTTACGCGTCCACCTGAATGCGGGCGTCCACTTGACCAATTCAAGTAGCATCACCTAAAGTACGAGTCGTGCATGTGAGCTAAAAGCGGCGCCTGGCACCATAATATAAGCCGCCCAGAAGAACCCAGCGTCAGCAATGCTGATTAGGCTGATGAAATCCCCGAAACAATCGTGAAGGAGGGCGTGCCATGCGCGACCTGGATTCGTTTTGGCGGATGTCTGACGCTGGTTTGACAGACAGACAGCCGTCGATCGTTGAGTTCTTTAACTCGTTGGAGGAGATCGAAGTCGTCCGCGATGCCGACGCGATGTTCAGGAGCGTACGCTCATGAAGTATCGGTACGCGCAATCCGCAAGCGGCGGGACCGTTGACATTCTGGACCTATCCAGAGATCTGCCCTTAAAGAAAGAGCAGTTCACCTGCTTGAGTTGTAGGCGCGGTTTGGTTCCAGTACTCGGCCTGCGTCGCGAGAAGCACTTTCGCCATCGCTTTGAGGGCGAAGCGCCATGTTCTCGCGAGACCTATCTCCACGCTCTCGCCAAGAAACATGTACTCGAGGGGTTCCAGGCTGCAGTCCAGTCTCAGAGGTCATATCCTCTAACTCTGGCCGTAGGGCGCCATTGCACTCGCTGGCGAAATGAGTTGGGGCTCATCTGCGAGCAACCGATGGGGCGTCGCGACATCGATCTCACTCGTTACTTCGATGTTGCTCAGGAAGAAGTGGCAGTGGATGGGTTCGTAGCAGACGTCCTGCTCACATCGTCGAGCAACAAAAAGTTGCTTATCGAAGTCGCAGTTACGCACCAGTGCGAGCCGGCCAAAATAAGCAGCGGACTACCAATCATCGAAGTTTCTGTCACTGATGAGGATCAGTGCGCGAACTTCGCGAAGGGCATTGATGCGCGAGCTGACAATGTCGACACCTACAATTTTAAGCTTCAGAAGCCGGTGGAAGTCGCCTGCCTAGCTCACTGCAGCTCCGATTTATCTGGCTTCTTCGTGTACAAGAGCGGCAAGTCGCGCATCTTGACCGCAACGCCAGAGAAAGTCGCAAAAGAGCGAAATCGCCAATCGACTATCTACAGCCGCGTCTTACCGCAAACTATCGTCGAACATTTGGTCGCCACCGGCGGCTATGAGAGCGAGGCGCGAAGGGCGTTTAAAGAAGGCGTTCCCGTGAAGTGTTGCTTCTTGTGCCGATATGCCGGGTTGGACGTAACGGAAAAGCCCGTGTTCTGCAAAATTCGGAAAACTGAAGTCGGGGTCAACGAAGCTGCGAGTTGTTCGGCTTATCGGCCTCAGTGCTGAAACTCTTTCGAGGGAGTAGAGCCGACAGGTAGGCCGGGTCAAGGGACGTCGCCATGACCTCTGGCGCGCGATCACGCCACTCTCGCGATCACGCCACTCTGCAGTCAGTTCCGAGCGATGAGATTGGCGCCCTTGGCGCCGATCTCGAAAAATGTAGCGAGCTTAGAAGGGCCAAAAGCCGGCGAGATAAGCCGCCGTATCGTTCAGCCAAGCCGTCGTATCCTGATACCAGGCCATGATCAATTCGTAGGCCACCTGGACGAACCCTAGAAACATCACAAACACGATAATCGCACCGAAGAACTTACCGAACCCCTCGTCACCTTTGGGATCGTTGCTCTGGACGACGTATGGTTGGCGGTTGTCGTTCAACATATCCGTTTAACGGTCCCGATCGTCGCGGTCGCGTTCCTTCTGTTCAGTCTGTTCCCGCTCAAGCTCCTCGAGACGAGGGATGTGTTGCTGGGCGGGATCTGTACGTGTTGTCTCTCCACTACGCTGCGCGGCTTCCCGATCCTTATTTAGGCGATCCTGGAGGCGATTTGTAGCCTCGACAGCAGCAGCGAGGTCGTGGGCTTCTCGGGCGTCATTGTCGAGCGACGACCGATCTTCCTCCTCGCCGTGCAAACCGCGCTCTTGCTCGACGGTAACATCCGGGGTCGCAGGTGGCGCTCCCGTCGATCTACCGATGTTGGTCTCCGCCTGACCGATCGCTCGCTGCAGATCGGCATCATGCTCAGCCACTTCGCGAACGTAGCTGTTACCTTCGACAGCCAATTGAGCAGCTTTCTCAATCGCCTGATCAAAACTAGCCTGCATTACGTCCTTGCGGTCGGCCGAAAATTCGCCTGACTCGATCCGATCGAGACCGTCGCGGTAGTGGTCAATGTCGACCATGGCATCGTTGCCGGCGTCGACCACAGCTTGACCGTGTTTCGCGACCGCCGCATCCCATTCGGCATTGGTTGGATCACGCGGGTCACGACGCGGTTCTTCGACGCCCTGCTCCGCCAACGCCTCTTTGCGTTGCTCGTAGAGTTCTACCAACTCACGCTTCTGGTTGACGAAATCACGGGCCAGGCCCGCGACTTCATCAAATTCAGCCCGATCCTCTGGCGCGACAGAGCGTTCGAGCTTGAACAAGGCCGTCTCCACCTTTTTCTCGTAAACCTCAAATTCTGCTCGTGACGTTTCGCGCAATTCCTGACCCTCCAAAACCATTTCCTCCAATGTAATCAAATTGGTGCGGAAATTCGATCCAAAATCAGCATGAATTACGGTGGTGCTGGTTTCTGTCTGCGTCGCAGAAAGCCAAGATTGTAAGTATTCTCCATGCCTTGCGGCATAGGCAACGGCTTGCCGATCCCCACTCACCAAAGCGATCTTCTGCCACGAGTTCTGCACCTTTATGATGTATCGCCGACTCCTGTCGCTTTTAGGGATCGTCCGTCGGCCGCTGCGCTTTGCGTCATATCGCGCCTGCGCCGCCTCGCTCGTCCCGACATGCTCCGTACGGCCTTCCCGGTTCACCGGTTGAACCTGAGTGCGCGTAAATGCCGGTGGGCTGGCAAACTCACGTCGATCGGTCATTTCCATCTCGATGCCATGGTCGCGCGCCTTCTCGGCCATGACGGCTCGCCACTCCCGAAACACAGCCGGCGTCGTTTCGATGCGATCACCGGAATCTGATTTCATAGCGACGATCGCATGAGCATGAACATGCGGACGCTTGCCCCCCTCTCCTTTCTCCTTCGGGTCGCTCTCAGGATCGTGCATGGAAAAGACATATCGATGTCCGGCAAACTGGTGCGCTAGGAACTCGCGCACCGCCCCCTCGAATGCCACGACGTCCGTTCCGGCCCGCGCCGACATGATGACATGCATCACGTCTCGGCTTTTCCGGCTGTGCAGCTCGCCGCGCCATTCCTTCTGTGCCAAGCCACTCGCCGCCTTCTCGTCAGCGACTTGCCGACCGCGATCGTCGCGGAGGTCCTGATACCGTTCGACCAAGTCGCGCAGACGGCTGGCGCCGAACTCGACGCCATTGCCATAACCTTGAAACGAGAATTTGGCCCCTGCATCACTGGCGGCCGCGCTGGTGTCGTATCGGCTCTGGATGATTGCTGCCGCCTTGGCGTCGCCCGTCAGCCGCTCCCCCTGCCCGCTCCTGAGCACTACGAGCCCTTGAACCGTCAGAGAGCCGTCGCCGTTCTTTTCCACGGCATAGGCATAGCGGCGATCGCCAAAGCCGCTCGTCAACGAGGTTCGCACCAGCTCGTGCATTGCCTCGTCGGATTCGAAGGCCGAAGTCGCGATTTCGATCGTAAAACTCCCGATGTCTCGACTTTCGGCCCGGTTCTGAAAAAGGTGATCCCAATCGCCCCGGACACGGGCGAGATCTTCGCGTCCGTCCAGGATGCGGCCACTCTCGTCCTCGACCTTAAGCTCCCCGCCGCGAGACACGTAGTTCAACATGGCACCGACGCGAGCGCCGCCGCCATAGGACGCCATTTTCACCACGGCGGGTTGGCTGCCCTTCGCGACTGCCGCCAGCCTGACCCCCATCGGTCGGCCAGCTACGCTCGCCGCCGCTGTTTGTGATCTAGGCGCACTCCGCCCCTTCCCTGTACCCCCTCGACCACCAGAAGTGCCGGAGCCTCCGCCGCCACCAGCCGAGCCAAGTTGGCTCAACTGATTCAGGCGCTTCCGCATCTCTTCCTCGGCCGAAGCACGACGCCCACCAGACGACATTTCCTGCAACAGTGCTGCGCGCCGCTGCTCCCACTCACTGGTGAATGCGCCGAAGAAGAATTCCAAACGCTACTTCTCCCCTCGGCGCTGATAACCAGCTCGCCGGGTCAGGGCACGGAGCTCGCTCATGACGGCGGCTTGAACCCGCTGCACGTTCTCAAGGTTGATGTCCAATTCGCTCGGATGGACGCCCCGACCGCTATTGAGCGCTCTCGCGACCTGGTTCAGGTTGATACCGATCATCCGCATGTCCTCAAGTAGCGCCGCCATAACCAGGCGATCATCGCCGGTCAGGATTGGCCGAACGCCCGCCCCTTCCAAATTCAGGGAACGGAAAAAGCTGGAGACTGTCATGCCGGCGCCGGCGGCGGCCGTCTCGATCGCCGCATGCTCGTCATCCGTGACGCGCACGTGCAGAGTGCGATCCTTCTTCGGCGGCTCAAGAAGAGCGTTGAATTTCCCCTCATCCATTTGGCCGTTGGCCCCCTACTGGCGCTTGCGACAAATGATCGAGGGCTCGTCCCTCGATTGCAGGAAATGGCGTAGCACATTTTTCCGTATCCTGCCACTCTCACCATATAAAAATTCAACGTAACAACTTCGAGCCGCACTCGCCTCGCTCGCCCGTTTAATTCCTTAGGGCCGGGACTTCGCCCGGCCTCTAAACGTGGAAACGCTCACCAGGGTTCACCTCCGAAATCCGCTTCTGAAGGCCTTCGTCTGCCCCTCGTACTCAGCCGCAAGGGACGCTCCGCTCTTCGCCCTTGCCGCTTCCGTGCGAGCGTCAAAGCCGGCCTTACGCGGCTCCGAGGTTCACTGATCTGACGGCGCCTGCAGGAGCAGCCGCAGGGGCTTCGTGTGAAAATTCCACACGGGTTAGCAGCACGGAGATTCCACACGATCTGGTCACATGTACACACCGACACATCATGGGGATGATTATTCACATGGTGCAGACTTGGTTTAATAGCAGAGATCGTTTACACCGTATGGTAGTAGCGTGTTGCGATATCGTGTGAGCGATTGCTCACATCATCTGTGCGTTCTCGGCCCTGAACAGCCGCGGCCGAGACACGTATCGGTTGGCAAGAGGAGTTGCCGCATATGCCTCTATGCATTTCAGCCGTGAGCGGCAAAGGCGGAGCCGGAAAGACGACAGCGGCAATCCTGATCGCAGGGGAATACGCCCTTCAGGGAAAGCGCGTCCTTCTCGTCGATGCCGACGGTCGGCAAAACCTGCAGGAATGGTGGAAACGCAGCGAGGCAAAAGACAACCTTCCTGAAAACATTGAGCTGGTCACCGCAGCGCGCCAAACCGCTGTCGAACAGCTTCTGGAAATTGACGCGAACAGGTTCGATGTCGTCCTGATAGACTCTCCCGGCCAGGACACCGTTCTGAGAGATGCGATCATCGCCGGATCACATATCGTGCTCACGCCAATCCAGCCGAACCAGGACGAGATCAAAGCCGCGGGACAGGCCGCGGCTGACACGGCGGATATCTCAGACAAAGTAGGACGACTGATCCCCCACGCCAATTTAGTCACCAGGATAACGTTGCCGGCCAGAGCACTTGAAGCGTATCGACTGATCAGACCTTTTGTGGAGAACCTTCGGGAAGGTGGCTACGACTCCTATCTGCTCGAGACCGAACTCATGGAGCGCAATTGCTATCGTGAGATCCGAAATGGCTACGGTACTCTGCAAATGCTGGACCTCACGGATCCGGTGAAAAAAGCGAGAGCCGAAGTGATGAGCCTGGTTCAGAACATCGAAGACCTTCTCTCCGGACAGAATGAGGTAGCGGCCAATGGCTAAGGGTCAAACAACGGTTTCAGACTTTGCGGTCGCACCGCGTCGCAGCCGTACAGTGGACCCAGCTGCGAAACGGGATGATGCTCACCTGAGCCCGGAGCGGGCGTCAGAGGAAGCTGGCGCTGAAAACCGGCCTCACGCACCTGCATCCCTTCTTGAGGCTGAGCAAAGACCAAGCCGCTTGATAGCGCCGACAGAGGAAGCCCGGCGCGAGCGATCGGTGAGCAAAGCCCTACAACGAGAAGATTCGAGAGTTCGGCTGCGTGACCTGAAGAGGGCGCACGATCGCGAATCCAAACATTACGTCAACTGCCCATTGAACTATGAGACGAAGAAACGGCTGGAAAGAGCGTCTTTCGAGAACGACGTGAAGATGACCAAGATCATGCAGGCGGCAATCGATCAATACCTCAAAGATAACGGCTATTGATAGAAGATCGCTATTCTCTTCGGCGACCATCTCGAGGCGCCTCGTCTCGGCCACTCGACGACATGAATGAAAGCCTCACCGAGAGCATATTGCCTCAAGAGGATCCTTCTGACGCCATGCCCGAGACGTTACGTGGCCAACCGACGTTGAAGCGAGGTCGCAGCTGTTCGTATGGCGAAATCGGACATCATTGAGCATCGCATTGGCTCTGAGTTGAACGTCAGACGCTGCCTTCGAATTTCCGACGAAGAACTCGCTTGCGAGCTGGCGGCGCGACTCGCCATGATTAGCGCGAGAGAGAAATTGCAGCTGTTTTCAATGCAAATCCCGAAGGTTGGAGATGGTAGCCGCTAAGAATCGCTAATTGCGTTTTTCTCCTGTTTGCTCTCTCTTAGATGCAAATAGGCTCGAAGCTCCGGGCAATGTTGAAGCATTTCGGTTCACCGCCTGAAGGAAACTCACCATCGAAAATACCCCCCAAAAAGATAGTGGACTCCGAAGCGTTCATCTGAGATGGAGCAAGGCAAATCGATGCAATTTGGTGCATAGTGGCTGCCGAGGGCGGCTTGCATAAGAGGGTATGATCGGTGAGTGATTTAAGCAGCTATATGAGCGCGCGGGATTTAGTGGAAACAAACGATCCAGAACTGGAGAGGCCCGTCTATCGCAAGACTGGCTTCGACGGTATTCAAACATCGCACGAGATGGACGAGCGCATATCCGCTTTTCTCAAGAAAACGCGTGAGGACAAGGGGCTTTCCCGCGCCGAGCTGGCGCAGCTGCTTGGACTTTCCGTGTCCGTTTATGGAAGGTACGAGCGTTCCGAGTCACGCATGACGGTTCCTCGCCTTATTCATCTCTGTGAATTGATGGGCTTCATGCCGATCGACATGATTTTCGAAACCGCTCCCCACCTGTGGGGCAAGACACCGGAAGAGGCAGAGGATCGCCGGACGCTAACCAGGCTCATTGAACACTTACCGCATGATACCATGCGCGATCTGATCGGGCTCCTGAAGCGCATGACGCCGGCGGAACCGTCGGCGGACACTGTGGCTACGAGCAGGGGGTGAAGGCCGCTAAGCATCCTGGTTGCTTCCTGCTCTTGGATAATAGCCATCACGGCATCAGCTAAGACCTCGAACGCGGGTACAATGGGGCCCGACCTCTAGAATCGGCGGGCGGCGATATTCCTTTCAAATTTACTCGACTTTTTGTTGCAATCGCCACGATCGAAACTGCCGGCATGGTTGCGCCTTCGTTCTGGTCCCCGCCTACTTTTGTTCCCTCTAATTTTAGGGGTTTCTCATTATCCACAACCGAGAGCGGACCGAAGTTCACCCGTTTGCGT
Organism: Ensifer sp. SSB1; assembly: GCF_016652895.1. Taxonomy (NCBI): domain Bacteria; kingdom Pseudomonadati; phylum Pseudomonadota; class Alphaproteobacteria; order Hyphomicrobiales; family Rhizobiaceae; genus Ensifer; species Ensifer sp. SSB1. Next base: position 631 of record NZ_JAEPRP010000119.1, on the reverse strand, counting down.
GATTGCAGTGAGCCAAGAGGGTGAATAGGCTTCGCACGACTGCAGAGCCACTACAGTGAACGAGGATGATGATGGCGATCGGTACTGTTAAGTTTTTCAATCAAGACAAGGGTTACGGCTTCATCTCACCTGAGAACGGTGGAACGGACGTGTTTGTCCATGTGTCCGCGGTTGAAGGCGGCAGTCCGCTTCGAGACGGCCAAAAGGTCAGCTACGACATTGGCCAGGACCGTAAGACAGGAAAATCGCGAGCCGAAAACGTCAGATCAGCCTGAGTTGCCAACTGTACAACAGTGACAACGTCGAACGTCGCGAGCTGTGGTTCAACGAAGGACTCGCTGGCCTTCGAAGCGAAGGTCAGCGAACCACCATTCAGTTTGTTTCGAACCGTTCAAGCATTTTTTGGAGCAGGATGTTTTCCTGCCGAAGCCGTTGCGCGAGCAGCCCTTTCAGCTGACGGTTCTTTTCCTCGAGTGCGGCAAGGTCGTCAATTGCTTGGGGAGTAGCGATATCCGTCCGGCTGCCAATGGGACGACCACGGAGCGCCGAGCCCTGGCGCTTCAGCTTTGTTTTTTTCGGGATAGCCTTCGGGCGATCCACTTCCAAGGGCGGGATCAGAGAAGGACCGGAA
>NZ_JAEPRP010000117.1:0-23012 GCF_016652895.1 Ensifer sp. SSB1 | reverse complement strand
AGCATCGCCCCTCGCTTACAGTGTAGATCCGGCCATCCCACCCAAAGTTCCCTGGATATCGCCAAGCAGCCGGGAGGCGTGCCTCACGGCTGTACCGGCGGCAGCAGGAACAGGGTCATGCCGAAGATCACATAGACCGTGAGCGCGAGCACGCCCATGTACCAGGCCGAACGCCCGCCGTTGGAAAGCAGCGTCGCAGCCATCGTCGCGATCAGCATCATCACGACAGCACCCGGCCAGAATTGCAGGTCCATCGGCTGCGGGCCAATGACATAGCTCAGCAGAACCAGCAATGGCGCCACGAACAGGGAGATCTGCGCAGCGCTGCCGAGCGCAACGCCAACGCTGAGGTCCAAGCGATCCTTGCGCGCGGCCGAAAAGGCCGTCGCCATCTCGGCCGCGGCACCGACCAGAGCCACCACGATGAAACCGACGAAGGCCGGTGTCATGCCCAGTTCCTGGGCGGCCACCTGCACCGATCCGACGAAGACCTCGCTGACCAGCGCCACCAGCACCGTAACTGCCAAAAGCACGACGATGCCCGTCGCCAGCGGCCAATGCACCTCTTCCTCGCCATGCCCGCCACCGGCCGAGGCGAAGAGTTCGCGGTGGGTCTTCAGCGAAAACAGCATCCAGAGCGCGTAAACGACGATCAGCACGACGGAGAGGCCGGCGCTGAGCTGTTGGGTGAAGGCCGTCTGCGGCTGGCTGTCGGCGCTGCCGATCAGCGATGGCACCAGCACGGCGACCGTCGCCAGAAACAGGAGGCTCGCCTGGAAGCGTGCATTCACCCGGTTGAATTCCTGCAGGTGATGGCGCAGGCCGCCGAAGAGGAATGAGCCGCCGAGCATGAACAGCGTGTTGGTGACGATCGCGCCGGCGATCGATGCCTTGACCAGCAGATATTGGCCGGCCTGGAGCGCCATCAGCGCGATGACGAGTTCCGTCAGGTTGCCGAGCGTCGCGTTGAGAAGTGCGCCGATCGTGTCGCCGGTCCGCGCCGCAACCGCCTCCGTCGCCTGGCTGAGCAGGGCCGCGAGCGGCACGATGGCGGCGACCGAGAGCAGGAAGAGCAAAGTGTGTGCCCCCGGCCAGATATGCTCGCCGACGATGACGACGGGTACGAAGACGAGCAGCCAGAGAATGGGTGTCCGGCGAACATAATCAAATGCACTGCCCAAGGCCGCCTCCCCAGCGCCAACCGGCAAGCATCCGTGATCGGTCGCGCCCTGCGGCCGCCGGATGCCACTTCCGGCCGGATTCGGTTGGCTATACCCCATGATTATGCCGCTTCGGGCAAAGACGCATTGACTTTTGTCAAGTCAATGCCGCCGGCGTGCAAATCTGGCGCAAGGCACGGACCGCGTGTCCTAGCCCTCGCCTATTCGTCCACCAGCCGTGCCACGAGATCGCCGAGCAGACGCTCGAGGTCCGCGTCCTTGTCCCGGCTCAGCGCCTCGAGCCCGACCACCTGGCGCGGAAAAGCCCGAAACGTCCTGGGTTTCTCGCCGCGCACGGCCAGCGCCACGATCGTCGACTGCGCGGCAAGCCTGATCCGGGCCGGCAGCAGCAGCGATGGCGCGTAACTAAAGCGGCAGCTCCGTCGAAAGCTTCACCTTCTGCATCGGCACATCCGTCTTGACGCTCTGTACCCCCTTGATCCGGGTCAGGTGCTCGATCTGAAAGCGCCGGTAGTCATCGAGATCGCGGGCGACGATGCGCAGCAGGAAGTCGCACTCCCCGGCCATCAGGTGACATTCGACGATCTCCGGCAGCCGCTTCACCGCCTCGTTGAAATCGTCAACCGACTTGGCATCCTGCCCCTTCAGCCATACCCGGGCAAAGACCGTGAGGCCCATGCCCACCTTGGAAGCGTCGAGCAGCGCGACGTAACGGCTGATCACCCCGGCGTCTTCAAGCAGCTTCACGCGCCTGAGGCAGGGCGAAGGCGAAAGCCCCACTTCCTTGGCAAGCTCCACGTTCTGCAGGCGGCCGTTTCGTTGCAGGGCGGCAAGAATGCGCCGATCGATTGCATCCAATTCGATTGGCATCGCGTGCCTCTTATCTTTCTATTTTGACATTCTGATGCCAAATTTTCGCAACTTGGAAGCATAAAAGCAACCCAATTGCGCGGCCGCTTGGCTAGTCTCCGCCGGCATAAGGAGACACCATGAGCAGCATAGAATTGGATAGCCTCGGCGAGGTCGCAAAGCCGGTCGGGGTCAGCGAGTTTCTCCGGGGGCTGACCGCAGCCGTACCGGTCCAGATCGGGTTTGTTCCCTTCGCGCTGGTGCTCGGGGCGCAGGCTCAACAGAAGGGCCTCAGCCACGCGGAGGTTCCGCTGATGACCGGCCTCAATTTCGGCGGCGGCTCGGAATTCGCGGCCATCGATCTCTGGACCTCGCCGCCGCATATCGCGCTGATTGTCGCCATCACCTTTCTGATCAACAGCCGGCACCTGCTGATGGGCGCGGCGCTCGCGCCCTTTCTCGGTGCCTTGCCGAAGCGGAAGGTTCTGCCGGCGCTGTTCTTCATGTGCGATGAAAGCTGGGCGATGGCCCTTGCCGACGCCCGCGCCCGGTCCTGCTTCAGCATGCCCTATTTCCTCGGCGCGGGTATTGCGCTCTGGGCCTGCTGGATGACCTTCACCGCCGTCGGCGCGGCGATCGGCCCGATGATCGGTAATGTCGAGGCCTATGGCATCGACATGGCCTTTCCTGCCGTCTTCCTCGTGCTGCTGAAGGGCATGTGGACCGGGCTTCGCGCCGCCCGCCCCTGGCTCGTCAGTCTCGTGACCGCGGCCCTCGTCTACCTGCTTGTCCCTGGCGCCTGGTATGTGGCCGCCGGTGCGCTCTCCGGCCTCGTCTCCAGCTATCTCCTTGCGAAGCAGCCATGATCGACACAGTCACCCTCCTCACCATCCTGCTGATGGCATCCGTCACCTACACGACCCGAGCGCTCGGCTATCTGGCGTTCCGCGGCCGCACGCTCGGCTATCGTGCAACCGCCGTGATGGAGGCGGCCCCGGGCTGCGTGCTGATTTCCGTCATCGCCCCGGACTTCGTCTCCGACAAGCCCGCCAGCCTGATCGCGCTGGTCATCACACTTGTCGCCGCCACCCGGTTCTCGCTGCTCCCAACCGTGCTGATCGGCATCGCTTCGGCCGGCTTCCTCCGCCATTTTCTCGGCTGAGCGACAGGCAAATCCGTGAAACCACTTGTTAAATCCCCCCGGCTAACATGAGCGGGCCGTGAAGCCGGGGTTTTTTGCGTTGCTGAACAATGATCTCCATTCTTCCATCCGCGCAGGAGAGCAGGATCGCCGTGACGGGCTGAAACCTGGCAACCGCTTTCTGGGGCGCGTCGTCGCCTGCAACGGCGCCCGTGCCACGATCGCCGCCGTCTCCGAAGGCGGCGAGACGTCGCTGGCCGAACTCTGGTCCGTCGGCAGGCTCATCTCCATCTCCGTCGGCAGAAACCGCGTCGTGGCGCTGGTCTATTCCATGCAGACCGCCTCGGCCGAATGGGGCGAAGACAGCAACAACACCTTCCGCATCGAAGTCGAGTTGATGGGTGAGGTCCACATCGGTCCGGACGGCCGCGAAGAGTTTTCCGCCGGCATCAGCCAATATCCCTATCTTGGCGCCATCGCGCACCGCATTCGCGCGTCCGACCTGGCGCGGATCTACGATAACGGTCGCAACGACAGCTGCATCATCGGCAAGCTCACCCAGGACGAGAGCCTAGACGCGACGATCCACGTGCCCTCGATGCTGGCCAAGCACTTCGCCATTGTCGGCACGACCGGCGTCGGCAAGTCGACCGCGGTCACGCTCTTGCTCAACAAGGCGATCGCTTCCGATCCGAAGCTGCGGGTGCTGATCCTCGATCCGCACAACGAATTCGCCGCCGCCTTCCCGGAACTCGCGGTCGTCATCGATACCGATACGCTCGACCTGCCCTTCTGGTTCTTCCGCCTCGAGGAATTCGCCGAGGTGATCTTCCGCGGCCGCCCCGCGCCGCCGGACGAACTCGACATGCTGCGCGACATCATCCCAGAAGCGAAGAAGGCCTTCCGGGGTGGGGAATCGGGGCTCATGCGGCGCCAGACCGAGAAGAGCTCGATCACCGCGGATACGCCGGTGCCCTATCGCATCGCCGACCTGCTGGCGCTGATCGACGAACGCATCGGCCGGCTGGAGGGGCGCAACGACAAGCCGCATTTGCGCTCACTGAAGGTCAAGATCGTCTCGGCGATCAACGACCCGCGCTACCATTTCATGTTCTCCTCGAACACGATCACCGACACGATCCAGGATACGATCGCCAAGATCTTCCGCATTCCCGGCGACGGCAAGCCCATCGCCACCTTCGAGCTTGCCGGCATCCCTTCGGAAGTCGTCAATTCCGTTGCCTCGGTGCTCTGCCGCATGGCCTTCGAAATTGGCCTGTGGAGCAATGGCGGCATCCATATGCTGGTCGTTTGCGAAGAAGCGCACCGCTATGTGCCGGCCGATACCTCGCTCGGCTTCCTGCCGACCCGCCAGGCCATTGCCCGTATCGCCAAGGAAGGCCGCAAATACGGCGTGTCGCTCGGCGTCATCACCCAGCGCCCCGGCGAACTCGACCCGACGATCCTGTCGCAGTGCTCGACGGTCTTTGCCATGCGCCTTGCCAACGACCGCGACCAGGAGATCATCCGTTCGGCCATTCCGAACTCGTCGACCTCCACCACCAGCTTCATCTCCTCGATCGGCAACGGCGAAGCGATTGCCTTCGGTGAAGCCGTCGCCGTGCCGATGCGCATGCGCTTTTCCCGCATCTCCGAAGAGCGGCTGCCGCGAGCCCACGGCATCATCGACCGCGTCGACGAGGATGCGCCACCGATCGTCGACTTGCGCTCGATCGTCAGCCGCATGCGCTCAATCAGCGGCCCCGACATTTCCGGCTTCCAGCAGAGCTACATGGCGGCGCAATCCGGCAGCGAGGAGCGTCTCTGGGACGCCGAACTCGGCGCTTCTGCGCAAGACGTCGCGCCCGATCCCGCCCCACACGACGAGCCGCCCGAAATCGAACCCTATCGCCCGGACATGCTGCCGCGCGCAGCTCCAGCCGTTAACCCTGAACTGGAGCGTTTCAACCTGATCCGCCAGCAGCTTCTGAACGAGAAGCCCGCCGCCGAGCAGCCGGCGCCCCGCTTCGGAGCGGCGCCGCCAACCGGACACGGCTCACCGGCCACCGGCAGCGATCGGCCACGCGAAGGCTCGCTTCGCGAAAGCCTGCTGAAGCGTCCACTCGGCAGCATCATCCGCAAGACTTAGCGCGAACGCCCGGTCGTTCTGGCGCGATACCTCGCGATTTTGCCGCCGTTCAACGACGCGCTTCCGGTGAGGCGCGCAAGCGTCGCTGTAGCACTATGAAAGCCCGCAAGTTTTGTCCTTCGACCGGCTACGATTGAAGGCAACATGCAGTAGAATTCAGGCTTTGATTGACTCGTGATCCGAGTGCTCGCCCAAAGGTGGGCCCGAGCGGAGGAAGATCTTGCCTGAGAATGACTATGATGCGTTTGCGGCCGCCTATGATGCCGACAACGAGAACAACGCCTGGAATGCCTATTACGAGCGGCCGGCAGCCCTTGACCTCGTCGGCGACGTCGCCGGGCTTCGGGTGCTGGACGCCGGCTGCGGTGGCGGTGCCCATGCTGCAGCATTGCTCGAGCGCGGCGCAACGCTGACGGGCATCGACAGAAGCGCCGGCCTCCTGGAAATCGCCAGCCGGCGCCTCGAAGGACGCGCACGCCTGCTGGTCGCCGACCTGAACGACCCTCTGCCCTTCGAAGACGGCGCCTTCGACGTCGTGCTTGCGTCACTCGTGATGCATTATCTGCACGACTGGTCGCCCGCTCTCCTCGAGTTCAGGCGCGTGCTGTCGCCGAGCGGGCGCCTGGTGCTTTCGACGCATCACCCGTTCATGGATCACCAGCTCTCCGGCCACGACAACTATTTCGAGACCTACAGTTTTGACGACACCTGGGAACGCGGTGGCCGAACGATCGAGATGCGCTTCTGGCACCGGCCGCTTCACGCCATGGTCGAAGCGCTCACCACGGCAGGATTTCGCATCGAGACGATAGGCGAGCCCCAGCCCGACCCGCGCGCCCGCGCCCTCTTCCCCGAGGCGTATGAAAGCCTGACGACCAGGCCGCGCTTCCTCTTCTTTTCAGCGGTGAAGGCTTGAGCCCAGCTTCTGGATTGCGGCTTGACAGGAATGGCGAGAAGACTGTCCTCGGCGCGGCTCGACAACAGCCGTCGGACCTCAGGACCGATCCTTGGGGAACTTTTGCGCTGGGCGCATCGTTGCTGAGGATGGCTCTACGGACGTCCCTTGTCGTGTTTGAATAGCGCACGCATCGATCGGAGGCTGGCATGGTCACAAGCATAACCCCTTTTCTGATGTTTCAGGATGGCATGGCCGAAGCCGCCATGGCTTTCTACGTCTCGCTGTTCCCGAACGCCGAGGTGCTGGAGATCGAGCACTATGGCCCGGGCGAGCAAGGACCTGAAGGCAGCATCAAGGTCGCGCTCTTCCGGCTCGGCGCGCAGCGGGTCAAGTGCATCGACAGCCCGGTCAAGCACGCCTTCGCATTCACCCCGTCCTTCTCCTTCTTCGTCGAATGCCAGAGCGAGGACGAGATCATCACGCTCGCCACCATGCTGGCCGAGGGCGGCGCCGTACTGATGCCGCTCGACAATTACGGCTTCAGCCAGCGCTTCACCTGGATCAACGATCGCTTCGGCGTGTCCTGGCAACTCAACCTCGCCGACTGATCGACCGAAACTCCTGGAGCGGGATGCGGGCGGAAAGCCACGCACACTTTTCGTCATCCCGCTCAGAGCACTTCGTCGGCGCTCTCGATGCGCCGCCAGCTCTCGTCGAGCTGGTTGCGGAACCAGGTCATCTGGCGCTTGGCATATTGCCGCGTGGCCGCAGCACCCATCTCGATCACCTCGGCCTCGACGAGCTCGCCCTTCAGAAGTGCCGCGATCTGGCTGACGCCGATCGCCTTCATCACGGGCATTTCCGGCGGCAGGTCGAGCACAAGCAGCTCCCGCACCTCGTCGATCGCGCCGCCGGCCAGCATCAATGCAAAGCGGCGATTGATGCGGTCGTGCAGAAGCTTGCGTTCCGGCAGCACCACGTATTTTGCCGCCCGGTCCGGATCGACGATCATGGGGCCATTCTGCTGTTGGAAGAAGCGGATCGGCTTGCCGGTCGCCTCCGCCACTTCGAGCGCCCGGACGATCCGCTGGCCATCGCCGACGTTCAGCATCGCCGCGGTTTCCGGATCCCTGGCCTCTAGGTCGCGATGAAGCCCCTCCGGCCCTTCCGCCTTCAGCCGTTCGCGCAGCCGCTCGCGGATCGCCGCCGGAATCTCAGGCATGTCGGAGAGGCCGCCGGTCAGCGCCTTGAAATAGAGCCCGGTGCCGCCGACGAAGACCGGCAGCCTGCCTTCCTGGCGCAGCCTTTCGACCAGCGCCTGCGCCTCGCGTGCCCAAGCGCCGGTGGAATAGGCCGACGCCGCCGGCACATGACCGTAGAGATAGTGCTCTATGCCGCCCATGTCGCCCTCGTCCGGCCGCGCCGTCAGCAGCCGCAGCGTGTCATAGACCTGCATGCTGTCGGCGTTGACGACCACGCCGCCATGGCGGCGTGCCAGTTCGACAGCAAGCGCAGACTTGCCGCTGGCGGTCGGCCCGGTTATCAGGATCGCGTCGCTCTCGGTTTCAAGGTTATTGTCCATGGCTCTCGTTGCCACGCTTATCGCCAATCCGTCAAATCCTGTTCTGACGCCATCGCTGGCGGAAGCCGCCGCTAACGCCGTCAAGGCATCCGGCCTCTACTGGCTCGCCGATGGCGTCGCTTGCGATATCGCGCTGACCGACGGCACCGATCCGGATGCGGCCGAAGCCCTGCTGCGCGGCTTAATCGGCGACGCACCGGTCGATGTCGCCGTGCAGGAGGCCGAGAGCCGCCGCAAGAAGCTGCTCATCGCCGACATGGATTCGACCATGATCGGCCAGGAATGCATCGACGAACTCGCCGCCGAAGTCGGCCTCAAGGACAAGGTAGCTGCGATCACCGCCCGCGCCATGAACGGCGAGATCGCCTTCGAGCCGGCGCTGATCGAGCGCGTTGCGCTGTTGAAGGGCCTGCCGCTCAGCGTCGTCGGCGAGGTGATCGCCAGGCGCATCACGCTGACGCCGGGCGGAAAACAACTGATCGCGACGATGAAAAGCAAGGGCCATTACACCGCCCTCGTTTCCGGCGGCTTCACCGTCTTCACCGGACCGATCGCCGAAATGCTCGGTTTTGATGAGAACCGCGCCAACACGCTGATCGCCGAAGCGGGCGTGCTCACCGGCGAGGTCGCCAATCCGATCCTCGGCAAGCAGGCCAAGGTCGATGCCCTCATCGACATCGCCGACCGCCTCGGCATCTCGACAGACGATGCCCTTGCCGTCGGCGACGGCGCCAACGATCTCGGCATGATCCAGCTCGCCGGCACGGGCGTGGCGTTGCACGCCAAGCCCGTGGTCGCCGAGCAGGCAAAGGTGCGCATCGACCACGGCGACCTGACCGCCCTTCTCTATCTGCAGGGCTATCGCAAGACGGATTTCGTCGGATGATCATCTGCGAGACCGAGCGGCTGCGAATCCGGACCTGGAAGGAAAGCGACCGCGATCTCTTTTTCGCGATCAACAGCGACCCCAAGGTCATGGAGTTCTTTCCCTTCCGCCGCAGCCGTGCGGAAGCCGACGCACTGTTCGATCGCGTCGGCCGCGGCATCGCCGAGACCGGCTTCGGCTTCTTCGCCGTGGCCTTGAAGGCCGACGACCGGCCGATCGGCTTCTGCGGCCTGGCGCTGACGGACCTGGAGCCGCACCTGCCCAAGGGAACGGTCGAGATCGGCTGGCGGCTGGCGCCACCCTATTGGGGCAAAGGCTATGTCACGGAAGCGGCATCCGCCCTGCTGCGCTACGGCTTCGAGGATAAGAGGCTCGACGAAGTCGTCTCCTTCGCCATCGCCGCCAACACCCGCTCGACGGCGGTGATGCAACGGATCGGCATGCACCGCGACGCCAGCCGTGATTTCGACCACCCCCGCGTCCCCGCCGACCAGCCGAAGTTGGTCCGCCACGTGCTTTACGCGATCAGCGCCGCCGAGTGGCGGGCGAAGGCCGAGAAGTAGGCGCCCATAGCCGCTCGCTGTCCTGTCGGACATCGCTCGTCTCCCAGGGCGGCCCCGGATCGTGGAGCCAGCAGTCCGCCGCTCCACCTCAAAGCTACGGCTTCTGCTCGAACAGACGTCTAAACATATCCATGATCGCCGGCGTCCGCTTGAGGGTTATCAAGGTCCGCCTTCCATTCGAGTACCTGATCGGAAAATCGATCCATGGCCTCGAAAGCAGGAAGTCTTCATTCTTCGCTCTCGCATCAGAAGAATCGCTTAGTGAGACAGTGTAAAAACTCTGATTGATCGGTGCGACAGCGCCCACCAGCGGCTCGCCCCGAGAGGGTTCGTTTTCCTTCAGCGACGGCATCAGGCTGGCTGCCACGTGCCCTTCACTAAAATTTGGGCTGAGTTCAAAGACCATCTCGATCGTGTGGGATGCCGGAAGCGTGTTGTCGGAGTTTCGTTGGAAGGTAATGGCAGCGGTGAGTCCTTGCGACGGAAACTGAGCAATACTTCTGATCACAGTTGGGGCCCCGGCGACTGTTTCCTCTTTCCACGTAGCTCCGGCGGAAGTCGTCACCGGCTGAAGATTTTCGGTACGTTCTTCGTAGAGAAATGCCGGTGCGACCGAGGTTTCTATGCTCGCCGACGTATGGGCTGATTTTCCACCAAGACCGATCGAATCCGCGTTGAGAAAAGCAGCAAAGACAGCGCTAAGGAGGGCGCCGCCTATCGCGAGAGCCCAAGGGTGGTTCAATATTTTGGAGAGCGCTCCTGGGCGGATAGCTGGTTCGGGATTTTCGAGCATCGCTTGTGGGATGAGACTTAGAATTGTCGAAGGATCATCGCACAACTTAACGCAGAGTCGAGCAGTGACTTGAACTCTTCCACGATGGAAGAGGACGCACCATCAAAACCAGGAACGCGCGGGGAGAGACATCCGGCAGGACGGCGAGGCGGGACGGCGAAGGGAAAATCACAACGCCTCCACCGCACCTCACCTTTCCTGCCCCGCCCCCGGGTAGCTCCGCTCGAGCCACTCGACAAAAGCCTTCGCCGCATCCGACAGCGCATCGAAGCGCCGCGCCACGATGAAGAACGCACCATAGGGCACAGAGATTTCGAAGGGCTGGATCAGCCGCCCGGCATCGATGTCATCGCGCGCGTGGTCGCGGTCGATCAGACCGATGCCGTTGGCGCGCAGCGTCGCCTGCAGCACCATCGAGCCATCGGCGAAGATGGCACCACGGTCCAGCTGCACAGGCGCGGTACCGGCGGCCGCAAACCATTGTGCCCAGAGCTGCCGGTTATCCTCATGCAAGAGCGCGTGCTGCAGCAGCTCCTCGGGCCGATCGAGCGTCCGTCCGGCACTGGCGAGCGCCGGCGCCATCACCGGCACCATCTCGACCTTGGCGAGCAGGCGCGTCTCCACCCGCGGCCATGAGCGGGCGGCCAGGCTGTGGCGGATGGCGATATCCGCGTCACCGCTGCGAAACTCGGCCAGCCGGGAGTCCGCGTCGATCACCAGATCGATGTCCGGATGCTGCTCCTGAAAGTCCTGCAGATGCGGCACCAGCCAGCACCCGGCAAGGGACGGTTCGGCGCTGACCTTCAGCGTCTGCGACAGCCGCCTCCCGGAGAGTGCGTCGAGGCTCTCGCCCACCATGTCGAAGGCCGACGTCAACGTGCCGAGCAGCGCACGGCCGTCCGTCGTCAGCCGAACGCTGCGGTGGTGCCGTTCGAACAGCGGCCGGCCGATCAGCTCCTCGAGCTCACGCACCTGCCGGCTGATCGCGGCCTGCGAGACGAAAAGCTCGGCAGCGGCCAGTGTGAAACTCTCCAGCCGCCCGGCCGCCTCGAAACTCCGCAACGCCGTCAGAGGCAACCGTCCACGCTTCATGCATAACCTCAAGTTATCCGAAGGCGACAGTAAACTCGTTTGAGGGCCGCGGGCAAGTGCGGTGAAATGACAGTGGGAAAGGAGGCACGACCATGCTGACGATCATCGACATCCTGCTCGAAGCGCTCCGGCTAGCCACATTCCAGCCGGCCATAAGGAAGTCTTACGCCGACCCTCTGATGACAGCGAGTGAGGACCGTTGGTCTGCAGCGCCTCAATTCCGTACCCAGACCGAGGTTCCGGCAGCGCGGTCGTAAACAGGGTCGCGTTTTCGCACGACACTTACGGTAATCCAGGCAAACCAACCGACGAACATAAGCCCCGCCAGAATGTTGACGCCGACGAAGAACGGGTGGGTGAGCAGAGCGAATGGCTCCCAACCACCACTTGCCACGGCGAGTTCAAATCCCAAGGTCGCCAGGATGCCGGGAAGGAGCGCAGCGAACATCACAGTATAGCGCAACAAAGCCGACCGGATAGGGACGCCAACAGCGTGAGCATCCAGATGGCTCGCCGTTCGGATAGAAAGCAACTGCTTGCCGAGCGTCGCACCGCGGCGGCTTTCCAACAGGCGGGACGCGCGACTGCAGCAATCAGAAGCCACCTGAATCAAAAACTGAAGAAGCGGATTCGACCTCTAAGCCCAACCGCCGAACGTGCTGATAAGACTCGGCAATCGCCACCACGAAATTATGCCGCGGCACCGATCAGAGGCCGCGGCGGCACATGTCATGGAAGCCCTACTCTACCCGCACCGTGACGAAGCGCAGTTCGCCGGTCTTGTTGGAGAGCATCAGGAGCGCGTTGTGCCGACCGTCCGACTTCAACTCCTCGACGCGATCGGCAACGTCACCGGGTGTGTCCATCGCCTCCTGGCCGACCTCGACGATCACGTCACCCGGCTCGACACGGCGTTCCGCGGCGGCAGAATTCGGCGAGACCTCGGTGATGACAACGCCATCCACGTCATCGGCAATGCCATACTTCTTGCGCGTCTCTTCGTTGAGCGTCGCAAGCTTCATGCCGAGCACGACATCGGTCGCGGGCAGCGGCGCGGCTTCGGGCTTGTCCGGCTTCTGCGTCTCGTCATTGGATGTCGCCGCCGGCGCGCTGGCGACATCGGCGCCATCTTCGAGGCGGCCAAGCGTCACCTTGACCGTCTGCTCCTTGCCATCGCGGACCACCACCACGTCGACCGCCTTGCCGACGGGGCTTTCGGCAACGGCGCGCGGCAGGTCCCGCATCTCGGTGACGTCGCGGCCATCAAACTTGACGATGACGTCACCCGCCTTGATCTCGCCGTTCGCGATCGGCCCGCCCTCGATGATACCGGAGACGAGCGCACCGTGCGGTGTCGCCATCTTCAGGCTTTCGGCGATATCGTCGGTCACCGGCTGGATACGCACGCCAAGCCAGCCGCGCCGGGTCTCGCCGAAATCCTTCAGCTGCAGCACGACATTGGCGGCAAGCTCCGTCGGAACCGAGAAGCCGATGCCGATCGAGCCGCCGGAGGGCGAGATGATCGCCGTGTTGATGCCGATGACTTCACCGGCCATGTTGAAGAGCGGTCCGCCGGAATTGCCGCGGTTGATCGCCGCGTCGGTCTGGATGAAGTTGTCATAGGGGCCGGCATTGATGTTGCGGCCGCGTGCCGAAATGATGCCGACGGAAACCGAGCCTCCGAGGCCGAAGGGATTGCCGATCGCCATCACCCAGTCGCCGATGCGCATCTTGCGGGAATCGCCGAAAGGCACGGCTTTCAGCGGCGCTTTCGGCTCCACCTTCAGGACCGCGAGATCGGTCTTGGTGTCCTTGCCGACCAGCTTGGCCTTCAGCTTGCTGCCATTGGCGAAGTTGATCTCGATGTCGTCGGCACCTTCGATCACGTGGTTGTTGGTGACGATGAAGCCTGAGGGGTCGATGACGAAGCCGGAGCCGAGCGAATCGACCGTGCGCTGGCGGCTGCCGCCCTGGCCGCCCTGCCCTTTGAAGAACTCGTCGAAATAGGGCTGGTAGGGCGAGCCCTCCGGTACCTGCGGCGCCGGCGCATTGTCGTCGTTCTTGACCTTCTGCGAGGTCGCGATGTTGACAACGGCGTCCAACAGTCCGGCGGCGAGATCGGCAACGGAAGCAGGGCCGTTGGTCGGCGGGCGGATGGCCGTGTTCTGGGCAAGCGCCGTGGAGCTGAAGGCCAGCGCGCTTGCGAGCGCCAGAACGCCCAAGGCGGTGCCAAGCGAGTGCGCTCGGGATTTCGTTCGCGTGGACAAGTCGCTTAAGCTCCTCTGGCTTTTCGATGGTCGGCCACTTCCTTGGGCCTCCCACCTCTCCTGCCTATGCGCCGAGGCGTCATAGTACTTTGATTCTTCGCATAATTTCGCGTCGACCGGAACCGGCAACAGCGCTTATGCGGTCAGAACCGTCACAGCAATCCGCAAACCGCGCGGCTTGCGATTTTCACCTGAAGATAAGGCGGAATTCGGAAGCGTCCACACACGATTTCCTGATCCCCGCGCAGATGACTGCTGGAGGTCAAAAGGTCCCGGCTGCGCGTTCTTGGAAGGAGGCGCGACGTGTCAGGTCGTCAGGTCGTGCCCGTGGTCTTTCAGAGCCTGCACCGCCTTGTCGAGATCGGAACCGGCGACGAAGACATAGTCGGTGCTGAAGGTCGAATTGGCGAAGACGCCGACGCCGGCGGCCGAAAGCGGCCGGAGCACGGACGAGAGTACGCCTGGCACATCAAAGGCAAAGTGCTGCTCGACGCGGAAGCAGCGCCAGCCGAGCGAACTCTGGACGCTGGAAGGCACGCGGGCGGCCCGGCAGACCAACGTCATCTCCTCGCGGGAGCTCGACACGGTCCAGAAGCCTGGCCCAGGCAACCATTCCGGTATGCTGGAACCGATATTGAGGCGGGTGATGGCGTATTCGGCATCGACCAGCCGGATCAGCAGTTTATGTGGCATTTCGCATTATCCTCGAAGCAACCATACAAGTCCGACCCCGGCAGCCACGGAAACGAGCCCCGCCAGTCGAAGCTGATGTTCGGGGACATACGGCAAACGCTTCGCCATTTCCACCAAAACCAAAGGGGCCAGTGCGTACACCAGCCCCTCGATGATCAGGAAGAAAGCGATTCCCGTCAGGAAATCTGACATCGCTCGCCTAGTTCCCGGTGGTTGGCTGCGGCGCCGGGCCAGCCGGTGCAGTACCTTCGGAATCGTTGAAGTAACGGAAGAATTCCGAATGGGGCGAAAGCACCAGCGTCGTGTCCGGGCTCGCGATCGACTGGGTATAGGCCGTCATCGAGCGGTAGAATTCGAAGAACTTCGGATCGCGCGCAAAAGCGTCGGCAAAGGTCTTCGTTCGTTCGGCTTCGCCCTCACCGCGCAGGATTTCCGAATCGCGCTGGGCGTCGGCGACGATCTCGACGACCTGACGGTCGGCGATGGCGCGGCGGCGCTGGCCCTCTTCGTTACCGCGAGCGCGGATCAGTTCGGCTTCTGCCAGACGCTCGGCCTTCATGCGGTCGTAGGTCTGCTGCGAGACTTCCTGCGTCAGGTCGGTGCGGCGGATGCGAACGTCCTCGATGTTGAGGCCGAGCGACTCGGCGTCGCCTTTGAGGTCGGCGCGAACTTCACGCATCATCGATGCGCGCTCGTCCGAAAGCGCTGCCTCGAAACCACGCAGACCGTAGACGCGACGCAGCGATGCATCGAGACGGGTCCTCAGACGCGATTCCGCAGCATCGCGATCGCCCGATACGGTTTCACGGAAGCGGCGGGGATCGGCGATCTTGTAGACGACGAAGGCATCGACTTCATAGAACTTGCCGCCCGAAACCTGGACGCGGATGTTGTCGAGGTCGAAGCGCAGCGCCTGGTCTTCGACATACTGGACACGGTCGGCGTCCATGAAGGCGAAGGGCAGCTTGAAGTAGAGACCCGGCTGGCTCTTGACGTCCTTGATCTGACCGAAGCGCACGACGATCGCCTGCTGGCGTTCGTTGACGACGAAGACCGAGGAATAGATGCCGACGAAGACGACGGCGAGCAGGATCAGGATGACGGAGGTACGATTGTTGATCACTGGCCTGCTCCCGATGCTGCTGCTGCTCCCGACTGGAGAGGCCTGCCGATTTCATTCAGCGGCAGATAGGGCAGAACGCCCTGCCCGTTCTTCTCGTCGAGGATTACCTTCTTCGACTTGCCGAGAACGCCCTGCATCGTTTCGAGATAGAGGCGCTTGCGGGTCACTTCCGGCGCCTTGGAATATTCGTCGTAAACCGAGATGAAGCGCTGCGCTTCACCCTGTGCTTCCTTGACGACGCGGTCCTTGTAGGCAGCCGCTTCTTCGCGGATCTGCGCACCCTGACCGCGGGCCTTACCGAGCACCTGGTTGGCATACTGGTTGGCTTCTTCGACGAAGCGGTCTTCGTCCTGTTCGGCACGCTGCACTTCGTCGAACGCATCGGCCACTTCGCGCGGCGGTGCTGCGTCTTCGATCGCGACCGTGTTGACGGAAACGCCGGCACCGTAGGTGTCCATCGTCGCCTGGATCGTGCTCTTCACGTCGGCAGCGATCGCCTGACGATTGTCACGGAAGATGTCCTGTGCCGGACGGCGGCCGACCACTTCGCGCATGGCGCTTTCCGAAACCTGCTGCAGCGTGTCGGACGGATTCTCGACGTTGAACAGATAGGCCTTGGGATCGGTGACCGAGTAGAGCACCGAAAACTGCACGTTGACGATGTTCTGGTCGCCGGTCAGCATCAGGCCGGAATTCGCCTGGCCGCTGGCGCGCCCACCGATATTCTGCTGCTGCTCCGTGATCTTGACGAATTCGACGGTCTCGAACGGCCAGAAATGATAATGCAGGCCGGGCATCGAGATCTCGTCCTTCGGCTTGCCGAAGCGCATTTCGACGCCACGCTCGTCCGGCTGGACGGTGTAGATCGAGTTGATCAGGATGAAGCCGACGATCAGCAGACCGACAATGGCGAAGACGCCGCCGTTGAAACCGCCGGGAACGACGTTCTTAAGCTGGTCCTGCCCACGGCGAATGATCTCTTCCAGATCCGGCGGGCCGCCCTTGCCGCCACGCGGCCGGTTTGGCCCCTGGCCCCAGGGCCCCCCCTGATTGCCGCCGCCACCGCCGCCCCATGGGCCGCCGCCGCCATTCTGATTGCTCCAGGGCATCAAAACCTCTCTATTGAAACTTCCCACGCCAAACAGCCGCGCCACCGCACGGTCGTTTATGATGTGAAACCGTTATAGGTATCACCTGCACCGCTTTCAACGCGGTAGGCCCGAGTTCACCGTAAATGGTTCAAAATAGTTGACGATCCGCCGCGTCAGGCTGTCGCACGCCGCCGCCAGGTGACGAAATGCATGGCGTGGCTGTCCTTTTCGCCCTGCGGCAGATCCTCTTCGAACACCTTCTCGAAGACTTGCGGGTCGATATCGGGGAAGCGCGTGTCACCATCGACCTCAGCCTGGACCTCGGTCACGTGCAGAATGTCGGCCAGCGCGATCGACTGGCGGTAGATCTCGCCGCCGCCGATGACGCAGATCTCGTCGGCGCCCGCTGTCGCCGCCTCGCGGTTCGCCAGCGCGATCGCCGCATCGAGCGACGGCACGACCTCCGCGCCCTCAGCGGCAAATTCCGCATTGCGGGTGATGACGATATTGGCGCGCCCGGGCAGCGGACGGCCGAGCGAAGCCCAGGTCTTGCGCCCCATGATCACCGGCTTGCCGATCGTCAGCGCCTTGAAACGCTTGAGATCGGTCGATAGCCGCCACGGCAGATCGCCGTCACGGCCGATGACGCCGTTGGCCGCGACTGCGACGACAATCGATATCTTCGGATGGGTGCTCTTCGTCTCGGTCATGGAAGCCTTTTCAGTCGTGGAAACCTTGCGGTTTGCTGTCGATTTCCCTTGCCCGGTCATGGGCCGGCCGGTCCGTCACCACGCGGATGTAGCGATCGACCACCGAGCTCTCCGGCAGGATCTTGCGCATCCATTGCAGGGCACTTGCAAGCAGCAGGTCGGCAGCACTCATCGTCTCGCCGAGCAGATAGGTCTGGCGGGTGAGCACGCGGATCACATGCTCGCACATTTCGCTATAAAGCTGCGCCTGCGCCGGATTGTTGATAGTGGCGCCGGAGATATGGGCGAACGCCGTCGGCTCGATCACCCCTGCATAATAGGCAAGCCAGGAAAGATAGGCGCCGCGTTCCTTGTGGCCCGGAGGGCGGCCGAGGCTGCAATCGGGATGGAGATCGGTGAGATACTGCACGACCGCCACCGTTTCCCAGATCACCGCGCCATTGTGCAGCAGCGCCGGCACCTGTTTGTGCGGATGCGGGTTGTCATCGTCGGGGGCGCCTGAGCCGTCCCGACGGCGGATCGAGACATAACGGATCTCGTATTCGGCGCCCAGCTCCTCAAGCAGCCAGACGATGCGAGACGACCGCGACAAGGGCGCATGGATCAATGTGAGCATCATACCTCCCTAGAGGACCACCCCTCCCCGGTCCCTGCCCGTTGCAACCCTGGCAGTCAGCCTTGCGGCAGCACCAGCAAAACCCCGGCGACGGCATCTTCCGGCAGACGATACCCGCCTCGTCCGGTGCCTAGACGGCGATCGGCGCCTTGATCGTTGAATCAGCTTCGTAGCCAACGAGCGTAAAGTCTTCGAAGCGGAAAGAAAACAGGTCCTTCACGTCAGGATTGATTTCCATCCGCGGTAGCGCCTTCGGCGTGCGGGTCAGCTGCAGCCGAGCTTGGTCGAAATGATTGTGATAGATATGCGCGTCGCCGAGCGTGTGGACGAAATCACCGAGCTTGAGGCCAGCCACCTGCGCCACCATCATCGTCAAAAGCGCGTAGGAGGCGATGTTGAAGGGCACGCCGAGAAAGATATCGGCGGAGCGCTGGTAAAGCTGGCAGGAGAGCTTGCCGTCCGCCACGTAGAACTGAAACAGGCAGTGGCACGGCGGCAGGGCCATCTCGTCGACCAGCGCCGGGTTCCAGGCCGAAACGATGTGACGGCGCGAATTCGGGTTGGTCTTGAGGCTTTCGACGAGCCCGGCGATCTGGTCGATATGGCGTCCGTCCGGCGCCGGCCAGGAGCGCCACTGGTAGCCGTAGACCGGGCCGAGGTCACCATTCTCGTCGGCCCACTCGTCCCAGATGGTGACGCCGTTTTCCTTGAGGTAGCGGATATTGGTATCGCCCTTCAGGAACCACAGCAGCTCATGGATGATCGAGCGCAGGTGCAGCTTCTTCGTCGTCAGCACCGGGAAGCCCTCGGAGAGATCGAAGCGCATCTGGTGGCCGAAGACCGAGCGCGTGCCTGTTCCCGTCCGGTCGCCGCGGTCGGTTCCGTTGGTCATCACATGGTCGAGAAGGTCGAGATATTGCTGCATGGTCTGGCGCCGCCGATTCGTAATGCCCCAAATTTAGGACGAAGCCGGCGGCGAACCAATGACCTCCGGGTGATTATCCCGGATAATTCGGTGCAACTACAGCGCCTGCAGCTTCCCGAGGTTCTTGGCCACCAGATAATAGAAGGTGACGCGCGACTTGGAGCGATCGGCCGACATCGCCTTGACGGTCGCTGCGATTGCCGTATCGGCATCGGCGCCACTGATGCCGAGCTTCTTTTCGCACCATTTCTCCTTGACCCGGTCGAGCTCCGTCGGATCCGTCGCCGAAACGAGCGAGGAGTCGCGGTTGCGAAGGGCAATGCCAAGGTGACGCACGATCTTGTTCACGATCGCTTCGTCGGCGCCGCTGTCGTATTTCTGCACATCTGCGAGGTAGTCCGTCATGAGGCCTCCAGCTTGCTTTGCTTTTCGAAATTGCGGGCCGCAGGTAGCGGCCGCGTGGCAGCAGCGGGAGTTTTTCATGGATGTCGGGCAAGTCAAGGCAGTTCGACACCCGCACGGTGCGGGACAAAGTCATATATCCGCCATATCCCCCTTTTCTTGGGCCCCGGAAAGACCTATATGAACCGTGCCGTCTTCGGGCGGCTATGGCAATAAACGGGCGATGAAATAAACCCATTGGACCCGGGGGCGGTACCCGGCGCCTCCACCAAAAACCGATCATTCGCCGATCGGCTTTTGATGGGGGCGAAATAGGATCGACAAGGGCGTAAAGATCGACTTTTTGCTCGGCATTGTACCACCGTTATCGGGCTAAACTTATAGTTGCAAACGACAACTATGCTGAAGCACGTCTCGCTGCCTAACGGCGGTGCGACACTTCAAATCAAGTCCTTCCGGGTAGCACCGTAAGGCGGGGTCCGAAGGCACCTGGCAACAGAAGCCTTCACCTTCTCCCCCGCCTCGAAATGGTCTATAGATGCTCAAATAATTGACTCGTCCCCATGGACGGGCAATGAAAAGTCGACGGCAGGATAGCCGGCAGCAAAGCAGTAAGATTGAGTTCGAGGAAAGACGGGACACTCATGGGCCAGGACCACATCCGCTACGACATTCTGGCACAGGACGCGCTCCGCAGCGTCATCCGGAAGGTCCTGACCGAGGTCGCGACGACCGGCCACCTGCCCGGCGAGCACCACTTCTTCATCACCTTCCTGACCGGCGCGCCGGGCGTGCGTATCTCGCAGCACCTGAAAGCCAAATATCCCGAGCAGATGACCATCGTCGTCCAGCACCAGTTCTGGGAACTGAAGGTGACTGACGTCGGCTTCGAGATCGGCCTGTCCTTCTCCGACACGCCGGAACGCCTGGTTATCCCATTCAACGCCATCCGCGGTTTCTACGATCCCTCGGTGAATTTCGAGCTGGAATTCGATGTCGCCGCCGGCGAGGAAGAGGAAGTGGAATCGGCCGAAATCACCGCTTATCCGGTTCCGGAAGAAAACGGCGAAGCCTCGGCCAAGGACGACAAGCCGACCGAACCGAAGAACGGTGGCGGCTCCGTCGTTTCGCTCGATTCCTTCCGCAAGAAGAACTGATCACAACCGGCTGCATGCCTCCTCTCGTCGCAGCCGACGGGGGAGCGGGATCATGCGGCCACGCGCAGTGCTACAGCGACCGAGTGCGTTGAAGACGCGTAAGCGCTGAAGGAGCATCGGATCATGACCGGCGACGTCGTCAATCTGCGCCAGTTCCGCAAGCGCCGCGAGCGCACGGACAAGGAAAAGCAGGCCGAACAGAACCGCATCTCCTTCGGCCGCACCAAGGCTGAAAAATCCCTGACGAAGGCGCTGAACGACAAGGCGGAGGACCGCCTCGACCAGGGCCGCCTCGAACGGCCCGCCAAGGACGAAGGCGGCGACAGCAAGGACTGAGCCGCCCTCCCCGTACAAAATCGATTCCGGAGCAAGGACTTGCGACCGCTTTCCGAATCGAATTGCCAGGAAGTTGAATCGATCTCGCAGCGCCGCTGCGCGCGATTTTCTGTCGGCATCCCGCTCCAGATTATTACAATCGATCGCACTTTATGGGCGCCCCGTCCCAAAGTCATTTTGATCCAGAGACCGGACAATGATCCGTAAGCATTCCGCAACGCTCCACGGCCACCGCACCAGCTTCTCGCTCGAGGACGCATTCTGGCAGGAACTGAAGGCAATCGCCGAGATGAGGGCGATGCCGCTTGCGCAGCTTATCGCCGAGATCGACGACCAACGCACACCCGACAGCAATCTCTCCTCGGCGCTGCGTGTCTACGTGCTCGAGTGGCTGAAATCGCCCCGGGCGTCTCCCGGCGAGGCGTGACGCCGCCGCCGTACGGCAACAGGTCCCGACATAAGGAAAGCCCGGCCGCAGGGCAGCCGGGCTTTCACGCGCAACGCAAAGCATTCGTTAATGCCTGGCGACACAACACCCTCAGAGCGTCGCCCCGCGCTGCCCCCAGCCGCCTGATTGTTTTTTGTTATCTGACCAGACGGATTGCACCCGGATTGTTGATGGTGTTGTTCGCAAGCGCTGCCTTGCAATCCAGCTTGAAGCTGCTGTTGCCGATCATGGTGATCTCCTGCGCGACGATGCGCACGCATTCGCCGCCGGTGGTACCACTGCCGGCATACTGGATCTCACGCGATGCCGGCATGTAGATGATGCCCGCAAGCGACGAGGCGCTGTTGCCGTTGATCGTCGCCGTCGCCGTATTGTTCCTGGCGGCAACGATCGAGAAGCCTGCCCAGTCCCCAGTCTGGGATGGCGTGATCTTGAAGGTCGAGCCGCCGTGAATGTCGAGCTGGGCACCGTTCATCAGGAAGAATGTAACGCCCTCACCCGTCAGCACCGACTGACTGGCGAGTTTCAGGGTACCGCCATCGATGATGTAGGAACCCGGCCGCAGCAGCACCTTGCCCTTGATCTCCAAGCCGCCGTAGGTGCCGGGCTTCAGCTCGACAGTGTAATTGGCGGGTGCGTTGTTCGGCGTCTTGCTCGTGCCGTTGCAATTGCCGTTGCCGCCACCGCCGGCGACGAAATTCTGCCCGCACCCCGCAAGGTTCACCCAGCTGCCCGTCGTCGGCATTTTCTTGGACGAGAACGGGTCCGGGATCGGCGGAACGTCTTCCACCGCCTTGTCACAGGCGAGCTGGAGATGGGCAAGCGTCGCCGACACCTTGCCGGTCGCATACAGACACTCGGCCTTCAAGGTCGCAGATCCGCTGAGATAGATCGACTGTGCATCGTTCGAGTCCGACGTGATCGTACAGCCGGACGTATCGACGGTGGCGCTGCCGCTCACTTCGAACGCCCGGCTTGCGGTCGGATGAAGCGCGAGAATGCACGCTTCCCGCCCCGGCATGCGCGCAGCGACGCTGACGCGATCGATCGTATAGGGCTGAAGACCGAAGAAGAGCGGCGCGTATTTGAGCTGATAGGTCGCCGTTGCGGTGCTCTCCATGCCGAGTGCGCCGAAAGCGACCTTGATTGCCTGGGTCGCCACCGGCGCCGAGCTCCCCGACCCGAGCTCTTCGACGGTGTCCGGCACCCCGAAATTGGCGAAGAAGGTGTTGTTCGCGAGGTCCTTCGCCGCGGCCGCATCCCCGCCTTCGCCATAGGACTTGACCGCGGAAAAGGCAGCCGCATCGAGTGCATCCTGCATCTTGGCGGACTCGAGATTGATCCGGGCGAGATTGATGGCGATGGAAGCTCCCGTAAGCAACGGCACCATCACCAGAGCTGTCAGGACGGCAAAATTGCCGGTTTCATCCTTAAGGATGCGGATGAGATTGTTCTTCAGATTGCTGCGCATCTTGCTTCGTTGCCCCTCAACAGATCACGACGACTTCGGAGCCACACGGCTCCAAAGCAAAAGGCGTCATCGATTCCAATGAGTTGGAGCGAAATGCGACCAGCTGGCCGCGTCCCTCCCTGCGCTCCAAAACAGATTGCTAATTTAGTGATCAATCGTGGAGAAATGACTTCAGAAATTGCTAAACTTTTTCTGAACCCGCGCTGCGAGAGCGTTAATCCCCAGCGAAATCCGGCACTATTGCCGATACCCCAAAATTGGCGCACTTCCAGTCATGCGGGGGCCCGCCACTTACGCGGATTGTGCAGGCGCGGCTGTTGTACGGACGTAACGTGCGGAAGGCGGTTGCGAGCGCGCGCCGATCTGTTCGGATCCGAGTGTCGGTTATTGCACCCTGACGTCCGGCAACACATCGAAGTCGAGCTTCTGGCTGGGGGCATGCCCGGTGCTGCCACCCTGGGCGTCGTCCGCCCCGCTCGGCGGCAGGACCGGCTGCTGTTCCTGACCGGCACCACGCACGCTTGCCGGCCCCTGCTGTGTCCGGCGCGCAGCCTCGGCCTGCCGTTCGGCTTCGGCCTTGCGCTCGGCCTCGGCGATGCTGGCGCGCGATGGTGAAAGGATCGACGAGGAAATCGCGCG
>NZ_JAEPRP010000118.1:19356-23219 GCF_016652895.1 Ensifer sp. SSB1 | reverse complement strand
GTCAGGAGTGCGCCTTCGGTGATGAGCTGGGCGATGCCGCGTCCGGCGACCATCAGGACCAGCGTCGCGATGATCGGCTGGATGTCGAGCACCGCGACCAGCACCCCGTTCCAGAGACCGCAGAGAATGCCGACGCCGAGCGTAATCAGCAGCGTTGCGGCGAGCGAATGCCCCGAGGTGATCGCGGCGGCGGCGGTTGCCCCACAGATCGCCATGACGGCACCGACGGAGAGATCGATACCCTTGGTGGCGATGACGACCGTCATGCCGATCGCCAGAAGCACCACCGGCGCGCCGCGGTTGAGGATGTCGATGAGGCTGCCATAGAGGCGGCCGTTCTGGATCTGCAGGTTGAGGAAGCCGGGAAACACCAGCGATACGGCCACGACGATGACGCCGAGCGCGATCAGTTGCGGCAGCAACCGGTTGAAATAGAGCCTGAGGAACGACGTCACGACGTCCTCCTTTCATCGGTTGCGGCGATCGCCTCGACGATCTCACCGGCGGTAATCCGGCTGCCGTCGAGTTCGGCGACATGGGCGCGATCCCGAAGCACGATCACGCGGGTGCTGTAGGCGACCAATTCCTCGATCTCCGAGGAGACGACGATCAAGGACAAGCCCTTTTCGCGCAGCGCCTCGATCAGCTTGACGATTTCCGCATGGGCGCCGACATCGATGCCGCGCGTCGGCTCGTCGAGGATCAGGAATTCCGGTTCGGTCGCGAGCCAGCGCGCGAGGATCGCCTTCTGCTGGTTGCCGCCGGACAAGAGCTTGATCGGCTTCTCCCGATCGGCCGTGCGGATATCGAGCGCGCGAATATAGTGGTCGGCCAGCCGGTTCTGCTCGGCTCGCGAGATCGGTCGGGTCCAGCCGCGACGGGCCTGCAGGGCGAGTACGATGTTTTCGCGCACCGAGAGATCACCGATGATGCCCGATGTCTTGCGATCCTCCGGGCAGAAACCGAAACGGTAGCGGATGGCGGCCCGCGGCGACGAGAGATCGACCGTACGACCATCGATCTCGGCCTCGCCGCTATCGGCGCGATAGGCACCGAAGAAGAGCTCCGCGGTCTCCGTCCGTCCGGAGCCGAGCAGGCCGGCCATGCCGACCACTTCGCCAGAGCGGACATCGAGATCGAAGGGACGGACGCGACCCTTGCGGCCGTAGTTGCGAAAGCGGTAACGCAATGGCCCTTCCTGGGCCTCCGCGCGCGGCGCGTGGATCTCCGCCGCCAGCTCGCGGCCGATCATCATCGCGATCAGCTCGCGGCGATCCAGATTGGCGGTTTCACGCGTTCCGACGAGCTGCCCGTTCCGGAGCACCGTGATCCGGTCGGAAATCTCATAGACCTGCTCCAGAAAGTGGGTGACGAAGACGATGCCGAGCCCGCGTGCCTTGAGGCGCCTGATAATGCGGAACAGCATCGCCACCTCATGCGCATCGAGGCTCGCCGTCGGCTCGTCGAGGATCAGCACCTTGCCGGAGAGATCGACGGCCCGGGCAATCGCGACCACCTGCTGGATCGCGACCGAATAGCTGGCGAGATCGCGGGTGACGTCGATGTCGAGTTCATAATCGGCAAGCAGATCCCGTGCCCGCCGGTTCATCGCGCGCACGTCGACCATACCAAAGCGGCGGGGCTGGCGCCCGAGGAAGAGGTTCTCGGCAACCGTCAGGTTCGGCAGCAGGTTGACCTCCTGGTAGACCGTGCCGATCCCGAGTGCCTGGGCTTCGAACGTGTCGCGCGGATTGACCTCGGTATCATCGAGCAGAATGGCGCCGCCGTCGCGCCGGTAGGCTCCGGTCAGGCATTTGATCAGGGTCGATTTTCCGGCACCGTTTTCGCCAAGCAGCGCATGAACCTCTCCGCGCCTGAGGTGAAAATCGACCTTGTCGAGGGCTCTGGTCCCCGGGAAGGTCTTTTCGATCCGGATCGCCTGGAGAATGTGGTCATTGGTCTGCATCGATACGTCTCCGCGATGCTGGTACCTGCCGACGAGAAGCACAGCGCCTAGCCGCGGCAAGCTGCGCTCTTCAGCCGGAACTTGGAAAGAGCGTGGCCCGCGCGAGAAGCAGCGCGGGCCACGGCCGACGTCAGTAGCCGAGGCCCTTCTTTTCCTCGTAGACCTTCAGCGGCTCGTCGGCGTGAGTGTAGAGCTTCGATTCCGTCTGAATCCACTTCGGCGGCGCCGTGCCGTCCTTCTGGAAGGCGGCGAGCGCATCGAAGGCAGGACCAGCCATGTTCGGCGTCAGCTCGACCGTGGCATTGGCTTCGCCGGCGGCCATCGCCTGGAAGATGTCCGGGACGGCGTCGATCGACACGACAAGGATGTCCTTGCCCGGCTTCAGGCCGGCTTCCTTGATCGCCTGGATGGCACCGACGGCCATGTCGTCGTTGTGGGCATAGAGCGCGCAGATGTTCTTGCCGCCGTCCTCAGCCTTGAGGAAGCTTTCCATGACTTCCTTGCCCTTGGTGCGGGTGAAGTCGCCGGTCTGGCTGCGGATGATCTTCAGGTTATCGTGGCCGGAAAGCGCCTGTTCGAAGCCCTTCTTGCGGTCGATCGCCGGCGAGGAACCGGTCGTGCCCTGGAGCTCGACGACGTTGCAGGGCTTGCCCGCGGTCGTATCGACGAGCCATTTGCCGGCAACATTGCCCTCGTGCACGAGGTCGGAAGTGACTGCCGTCAGGTAAAGCTCCTTCGACGAATCGACCGTGCGGTCGAGCAGGATGACCGGAATTTCCGCATCCTTGGCTTCCTGCAGCACTTCGTCCCAGCCGGTAGCGACCACCGGGGCCACGAGGATGGCGTTCACGCCCTGCGCGATGAAGGAGCGGATCGCCTTGATCTGATTTTCCTGCTTCTGCTGCGCATCAGCGAATTTGAGATCGATGCCGCGCTGTTCGGCCTGCTGCTTGGTCAGCGTCGTCTCGGCGGCGCGCCAGCCGGACTCCGAGCCGATCTGCGAAAAGCCGACGACCAGATCGGCCGCGGAAGCGCTGCCAAACGTGCAGGCAGCAAGGATCGTTGCACTCGCAAGTGCCTTGGCGATTTTCATGATTTCCTCCCAAAGAAAGCTGCCTCCACGCAGCCATCGAGAAAAAATCATATAATATTACTTTTGTAAACGGGCACTTTTCGCCTAGTGCCCGCATCGATGAATTTTATCGGAAGTAGCAGAGGGCGCGGCAAACTGCCCCCCTCGCCAACGGCGTCGGATCCCTCTGCGGAAGTCACGCGTGAGAAAGCGCGCCCCGTACGGCCTAGGACTTAGCCAACAAGGTACCGGCAACGCTGGCGATCATCACGAGCACGACCCCGAAGATCTGGTTGAGCGCCAATGCCTGACCGAGAATGACGAAGCCGGCACCAGCGCCGATTGCCGGCTCCAGGCTCATCAGGATGCCGAAGGCCGAGGGCTGCATACGTCGCAGCGCCATGAATTCGAGGGCGTAGGGAAGCAACGGCACCAAGATTGCAAGCCCGGCCGTCATCAAGAGCATGTCGAAGGAGAAGCCGGATTGAACCTGGTGCACGCCAAACGGCGTTGCGAACAGGGCGGCAAACAGCAGCGAAACGGCGAGCCCTTCCAAACCCCTGAAGCGTTGGCCGGCATGCTTCATCAAAACGATATAGCCACCCCAACCGATCGCCGCGCCAAAGGCAAAAAGGAGGCCGCGCGTGTCCGCAACCCAGGATGAACCGTCCCAGGAAAGGCAGAATACACCGGCGGCAGCGAAAACCGGGCAAAACAGGCGCCAGCCACGGCCGCCGAAAATCGCAGCGACCGTCAAGGGACCGAGAAATTCGATCGCCACGGCAAGGCCGAGCGGGATGCGCGCGATGGCCGCGAAGAAGCACA
>NZ_JAEPRP010000118.1:0-19346 GCF_016652895.1 Ensifer sp. SSB1 | reverse complement strand
AGCGTCATCACTGCCATCGTCGCGCCGAGGGCAAGAGCCGAGAGCCATTGCGACCGCGTATAACTGAGGAAGGGCGGACGGACGAGAAGCAGCAGGAATGCCGCTGCCCAGGAGAGCCGCAGCCAGGTCGCACCAAAAGCTCCAACGCTATCCATGGCCGGCTTGGAGAGCGCGGCGCCAAACTGCACGCTCGACATCGAGAGCAGGCAGAAGGCGATGGCGATAAACACACGCCCGGCGGTGTCGTCCGTCGCACTCGGCTTGCTCCAAGCGCTATCCGCTGTCGTTTCCGTTTCCGCCATGTCCGTTCTCCCGTTGGGCTTGAACAGCCATAGCAATCTCGGCACAATAAAGAACACTAATAATTGTGATGTCATCATAAAGGATCGTTATATGCATGACCTCGACATCGGCCTGTTGCGCGCCTTCGTCGTGACCGCCGAATGCGGCAGCGTCAGTGGTGCTGCCCAGCGGCTGGCACGGACTCAGGCCGCCGTGAGCATGCAGCTGCGCCGTCTGGAGGACGATGTCGGCGCCAGGCTCTTGAACCGCAATACGAGGGGCATGGGCCTGACCGAGGCCGGACATGTGCTGCTACCCTATGCCCAGAAGATGCTGGGATTGAGCATGGGCGCACGGCGCGCACTCGCCGGACAGGCTCTCCAGGGACCGATCCGCTTCGGTATGATCGAGGACATCGCCGTCGGCTCGTTGCCGCGGGCGTTGCAACGGTTTACCGAATGCCATCCGAATGTGGCGCTCGAACTGACGGTCGGCGAAAGTACCGTGTTGTCGGAGAAGCTGTCCCAAGGTCAGCTTGACGTCGCGATCGGGGACCCGGCCCTGATCCATGGCGCGCCGATCCTCACCTGGCGGCTGCCGCTCCGGTGGGTTGCGGCGCGTGGCTTCGCGATGCCGGAAAATGGCCCCCTGCCGCTCGTCACCTTCGATGGCGTCTGCACCTGGCGGCAGAAGATGATCGAGGCGCTGAAGAGTGGGGACCGCCCCTGGCGCACGGTGCTGACGAGCGCCAGCCTCTCTTCCATCCAGTCGATGATCGAGGCCGGCCTCGGCATCGCCGTTCTCCTGGACCTCAACATCCGCAGCAATACGATGCGGATCCTCGGCGCCGAAGAGGGCCTTCCGCCCGCCCCGGTGATCGAGCTTGGGCTTTTCGCCGCCGACGATCAGGGGCTGGCGTCCCGCCCGGTCTCGGCTCTTTGGGCGTTTCTTTCCGACGAACTGCAGGCGCAGGCCCTGGCAACCGGCCGCGCCGCGTGACCGCGCGAGGCTACGCCCCTTTCCATGAACGAAATACGACGCCCAGAGATTGAAAAAACCCAGGCAAAATTTTACTAAATAAAAATTGCGCCGCGCCCGAAACGAGGGCAGTGGCGGCGGGCAGGACATTGGATATGGTCACAATCAAGGAAATCGCTTCGGCTGTCGGGGTCTCTTCGGCGACTGTTTCTCGGGTGCTGAACTATGATCCGACCCTCTCGATCTCCACGAAGAAGCGACAGGCGATCATCGAGACGGCCGAGGCGCTGAACTATGCGACACCGCGCAACCGCGGCCGCGGTGCCGGGCCGATGCAGGGCCTGAAATTCGCGCTGGTGCATTTCCTTCAGCCCGCCCAGGAACTGATCGACCCCTATTATGTCGGCGTCCGGCTCGGCATCGAAAACCGCTGCCAGGCTCTGAAGATCGAGGTGGTCAAGGTCTTCCACAACGGCAACTTGCCGGAGGCGGCAATCCTGCAGGGGGCGAACGGTGTGGTTGCTGTCGGCCACCACTATGGCGAAGAGGTCCATTGGCTGCGGCGGCATAGCCGCCATCTGGTCTTTGCGGACTTCGCCCCCGACGATGACGTCGACGACAGTGTGATGAGCGACGTCTCGATCGCTATGAACCGCCTGCTGGATGGCGTTTACGGCATGGGATACCGCCGCATCGGCTTTCTCGGCTGGATCGACGCCTTCCGCGACAAGGACGACATCCATTCGGAGCGGCGCTGCCGCGCCTTCATTCAATGGATGACGAAGGCCGGCCTTTACGACCCCGAACTCTGCATCGTCGAAAAGCTGACACCTGACAGTGGCTATACGCTCGCCAAGGCGATGCTATCGAAGCCCAATCCGCCCAAGATCCTCGTCACCTGCAACGACAACATGGCGATCGGCGCCTACCGCGCCATTCACGAGATGGGCCTGCGGATCCCCGACGATGTCGCCGTGGCGAGTTTCAACGACATTCCCGTCGCCCAGTTTCTCGGGCCACCGCTTTCGACGGTGAAGATCCCGGCCGAAGTGATCGGCGAGACAGCCGTCGACCTTCTGGTCGAGCGGCTGACCGGACGCGACGTCGCGAAGAAGGTGATCCTCGGAACCGAGATGGTCTGGCGCGGCAGCACGGCCGCCGCCGGCGCTTAAAAGGGTCGGTAAAAAACGCGTGGTAAAAATTTACTGAAATATTGCCTTCTCCAGAATTTTGCGAAATACTCCGCGCCGAGACCAGGAGGAACGTCTCGGGGAACGAATTTCGAGGGAGGAGAAAACAATGCACATGCGTACCTATCTGCCGCGCTTTGCCGCCATCGCGCTTGCGGGCGCCAGCCTCTTGACCGTCACGGCCGCCGAGGCCAAGGAAATCACCATCTGGTGCTGGGATCCGAACTTCAACGTCGCCATCATGAAGGAGGCCGGCGCGCGCTACACCAAGACGCATCCGGACGTTACCTTCAACATCGTCGATTTCGCCAAGGCCGACGTCGAGCAGAAGCTGCAGACCGGCCTTTCGTCAGGCACCGCGGACGCCCTGCCTGACATCGTTCTGATCGAAGACTACGGCGCGCAGAAATATCTGCAGTCCTTCCCCGGCGCCTTCGCGCCGCTCTCCGGCACCGTCGATTATTCCGGCTTCGCTCCCTACAAGGTCGAGCTGATGACGCTGGATGGCCAGGTCTACGGCATGCCGTTCGATTCCGGCGTCACCGGGCTCTACTATCGCAAGGACTATCTGGAACAGGCCGGCTTCAAGCCCGAGGACATGCAAGGCATCACCTGGGATCGCTTCATCGAGATCGGAAAGCAGGTCGAGGCCAAGACAGGCAAGAAGATGATGGGTCTCGACCCGACCGACGCGGGCCTCGTGCGCATCATCATGCAATCGGCCGGGCAATGGTACTTCGACAAGGAAGGCAAGGCCAACATCACCGGCAACGCGGCGTTGAAGGCGTCGCTGGAAACGATCAACAAGATCATGGCCGCCAACATCTACAAGCCGGCCGCCGGCTGGTCCGATTGGGTCGGGACCTTCACCTCGGGCGATGTCGCCACCGTTATCACCGGCGTGTGGATCACCGGCACGGTCAAGGCGCAGCCGGACCAGTCCGGCAAGTGGGGCGTGGCGCCGATCCCGGCGCTGTCGATCGACGGCGCGACGCATGCCTCCAACCTCGGCGGATCGAGCTGGTACGTGCTTGAAGGCTCGGCCGAAAAGGCCGAAGCGATCGACTTCCTGAACGAGGTCTACGCCAAGGACGTCGATTTCTACCAGACGATCCTGACCGATCGCGGCGCTGTCGGCTCGCTGCTTGCCGCCCGCGGCGGGGCCGCCTATGGCGAGGCCGATGCCTTCTTCGGCGGCGAGAAGGTCTGGCAGAACTTCTCCGACTGGCTCGCGAAGGTTCCCTCGGTCAACTACGGCGTCTTCACCAACGAGGCGGACACGGCCGTTACCGCACAGCTTCCGGCGCTGCAGCAGGGGACGCCCGTCGACGACATCCTGAAGGCGATCGACGCCGAGGTCAGCGCACAGGTCCAGTAATCGCCACGGCGATTGTCTGCATTGCTCCTGGCCGCGGTAAACACACCGCGGCCAACGGCTCCTGCTATTCATGGGGATGATGATGGCTCTCGCGCGTCGCGGCGGCATCGGCCGATACTACAACGTCAATGGCTGGCTCTTCGTCGCGCCGGCGCTCGGGCTGATCGCCCTTTTCATGATCTATCCGATCGTCTGGTCGCTGTGGATGTCGTTCCAGTCCGGCCGCGGCATGATGCTGAAATTCGCCGGCTTCGCCAACATCGTCCGCCTCTGGAACGATCCGGTCTTCATCAAGGCGCTCACCAACACGCTGACCTATTTCGTGGTGCAGGTGCCGATCATGATCCTCCTGGCGCTGATCCTGGCGTCACTGCTCAACAATCCCAAGCTCGTCGGCCGTGGCTTTTTCCGCACCGCCATCTTCCTGCCCTGCGTCACATCGCTGGTTGCCTATTCGGTGCTGTTCAAGGGCATGTTCGCGCTCGACGGCATCGTCAATTCGACGCTGGAGGCGATCGGCCTCATCGCCTCGCCGATCCCGTGGCTGACGCATCCCTTCTGGGCAAAAACCCTCGTCATCATTGCGATTACCTGGCGCTGGACCGGCTACAACATGATCTTCTACCTCGCGGCGATGCAGAACATCGACAAGTCGATCTACGAGGTCGCGCGGATCGACGGCGTGCCTGCCTGGGCGCGTTTCACCCACATCACCATTCCATTGTTGAAGCCCGTCATCCTGTTCACGACGATCATTTCGACGATCGGCACGATCCAGCTCTTCGACGAGGTCTATAACCTGACCGAAGGCAAGGGCGGTCCTTCCAACGCCACGCTGACCTTGTCGCTCTACATCTACAACCTGACCTTCCGCTTCATGCCGAACTTCGGCTACGCGGCGACCGTCTCCTATGTGATCGTCGTGCTCGTCGCTTTGCTCGCCTGCCTCCAGTTCTTCGCGGCACGGGAGCGCGACCGATGAACAACGGAACCACACGCATCGCCGGCACCATCGTCACCTACGGCTTCGTCGGACTGATGGCCTTTCTCTCGATCTTTCCCTTCGTCTGGATGCTGCTCGGAGCGACCAATTCGTCGATCGACATCATCAAGGGCCGGATGATGCCGGGCAGCGCGCTTGCCACCAACATCGCGACCTTCTTCACGCAGGTGAACGCACCGCTGGTTTTCTGGAACTCGGCCAAGATCGCCATTCTGACGACGGTGCTGACCCTCGCCGTCTCGTCGCTTGCCGGCTACGGCTTCGAGATGTTCCGCTCGCGCCACCGCGATCGGATCTACAGCGCCATGCTGATCACGATGATGATCCCGTTTGCCGCGTTGATGATCCCGCTCTTCATCATGATGGGCAAGGCGGGGCTGATCAACACCCACCTCGCCGTCGTGCTGCCGACGATCGGCTCGGCCTTCATCGTCTTTTACTTCCGCCAGACCACCAAGGCGTTCCCGTCCGAACTGCGCGACGCCGCCAAGGTCGACGGCCTCAAGGAATGGCAGATCTTCCTGTTCATCTACGTCCCGGTGATGCGCTCGACCTACGCGGCCGCCTTCATCATCGTCTTCATGACGGCGTGGAACAACTATCTCTGGCCGCTGATCGTGCTGCAATCGAACGAGCAGAAGACGATCACGCTGGTCATCTCCTCGCTCGCCTCCGCCTATTACCCCGACTACGGCGTCGTCATGGTCGGCACCATTCTCGCGACGCTTCCCACCCTCGCGGTCTTCTTCTTCATGCAACGCCAATTCGTCCAGGGAATGCTGGGCTCAGTCAAATAGGAATGATCATGCGTTCTGTTACCTCTTTCAACGACACCTGGGTCTTCTCCGAAGGCTTCGATGCGGCGAGCGCCGGCCGCCTGCAGGCGGGCAAGCCCGTCAGCCTGCCGCACAATGCGGTGGAACTGCCGTTCAACTATTTTGACGAGGCCTCCTATCAGCGCGCCTTCACCTACCAGAAGGTGCTTGCCTGGCGTCGGGAGTTCCATGGCCGCGAGGTCTCGCTCGTCTTCGACGCCGCCATGGCCGACGCCGTCGTCTACTTGAATGGCGAAGAGATCCTCGCCCACCAGGACGGTTACACGCCCGTCGAAGCGCACCTGACCGACCAGCTGCGCGAGGGCGACAACCTGATCACCGTCAAGATCGACGGCAGCGAAAACCCCGAGATCCCGCCCTTCGGCGGCCGCATCGACTATCTCACCTATGCCGGCATCTACCGCGACGTCTGGCTGAAGGTTACGGATACCGTTTCGATCGCCAATCTCAAGATCGAGACCCGCGATGCGCTGAGCGACGCCAAGTCCGTCTCGATCCGCTGCGACCTCGCCAATCCGCAAGGCGTCAACTTTGCCGGAACGATCACGGCACTCTTCAAGGATTCGAGCGGCAAGGTACTCGCAGAAGCCGTCGGCGAAACCCGCGGCGAGAGCGTCACCCTTGAGATCGGGGGCCTCAAGGGCCTTGCGCTCTGGGATATCGACAGCCCCGTTCTCTATGAAGTGGAGGCGCAACTGCGCAGCGATCGCGGCAGCGACCGGCTGTCGTCACGCTTCGGCTTCCGCACCGCCGAGTTCACCACGGAAGGGTTCAAGCTCAACGGCCGGTCGCTGAAAATTCGTGGCCTCAATCGACATCAGGCCTTCCCCTATGTCGGCTACGCCATGGGCCGCGCGGCACAGGAGCGCGACGCGGAGTTGCTGAAGAACACACTGCATTGCAATCTCGTGCGCACCTCGCACTACCCGCAGTCCAAGTGGTTCCTCGACCATTGCGATCGCATCGGCCTGCTCGTCTTCGAGGAGATCCCCGGCTGGCAGCATATCGGCGGCGACAGCTGGAAGCAGGAAGCGATCAAGAACGTCCGCCGCATGATCGAGCGCGACTGGAACCATCCGTCGATCATCATCTGGGGCGTACGCATCAACGAATCCCAGGACTCGCATGATTTCTACGTCGAGACCAACCGGCTGGCACGCGAGCTCGACCCGACGCGGCAGACCGGCGGCGTGCGCTACATCACCGACAGCGAATATCTCGAAGACGTCTACACCATGAACGACTTCATCCTCGGCAACGAGGAACTGCCGGGCGCAAACCGCCCGCGCACGGCGCTGCGCCCGCAGCAGGAATGCACCGGGCTCAATCGCAAGGTGCCCTACATGATCACCGAATTCGGCGGTCACATGTTTCCGACGAAGATCTACGACCAAGAGCAGAGGCAGGCCGAGCATGTGCGCCGGCACCTCGAAGTGCTGAACGCGGCCTATGGCGACCCGAGCATTTCCGGTGCCGTCGGCTGGTGCATGTTCGACTACAACACCCACAAGGACTTCGGCTCCGGCGACCGGATCTGCTATCACGGTGTCATGGACATGTTCCGCCAGCCGAAATTCGCGGCCTATGTCTATGCCAGCCAATGCGAACCGTCGGAGAGCGTGGTGATGAAGCCTGTCACCTTCTGGGCACGCGGCGAGCGCAACATCGGCGGCGTGCTGCCCTTGATCGTGCTTACCAACTGCGACGAGGTCGAGCTGAAATACGGCTCGCTCGTCAAGCGCGTCGGCCCGGACCGCGAGAACTTCCCGCATCTGCCCCATCCGCCCGTCGTCATCGACCATCGCCACTTTACCAAGGACGAACTCGGTATCTGGGGCATGAAGTGGGAAGACGCCGCCTTCACCGGCTTTATCGACGGCGAGCCCGTCGCCAGCCTGCGCATGGTCGCCGATCCGGTACCGACGACACTGGAGGTCGTGGCCGACAGCACGGCACTCAGGGCCGAAGGGCGCGACAGCGTGCGGGTGATCGTGCGCGCGCTCGATCAGGCCGGCAACGTGCTGCCCTTCCTCAACGATGCGGTCGACGTCACCGTCACGGGCCCTGCCCGCCTGCTCGGCCCCGAGCGCCTCATCTTCCAGGGCGGTTCGACCGGCTTCTGGCTGGAAACGACGGGTGCAGCCGGCGGCATCGCCGTGGTGGTCACGTCGACGCGGCTTGGAACCGTGAGACTGGAGCTTTCGGCAGTGTCGGACGAGGCGGCGGCTGCATGAGCGAACTCCAACTCAAGCACGTCAGAAAGTCCTATGGCACCTTCGAGGTCATCAAGGGTGTAGACCTCGACATCAAGACCGGTGAGTTCGTCGTCTTCGTCGGGCCATCCGGTTGCGGCAAGTCGACCCTGCTTCGAATGATCGCCGGCCTCGAGGAGATCACGTCAGGTGATCTCACGATCGGCGGCGAGCGCATGAACGATGTCGACCCCTCCAAGCGCGGCATTGCCATGGTGTTCCAGTCCTATGCGCTCTATCCGCATATGACGGTGCGGGAGAACATGGGCTTCGCGCTGCGTTTTGCCGGCGTACCGAAGGCCGAGATTGCGCAACGCGTCGGCGAAGCCGCGAACATCCTGGAGCTCGGCCCGCTGCTCGACCGCAAGCCGAAGCAGCTCTCCGGCGGCCAGCGCCAGCGCGTGGCGATCGGCCGGGCGATCGTGCGGCATCCTAAGATCTTCCTCTTCGACGAGCCGCTATCGAACCTCGATGCGGAGCTGCGCGTGCACATGCGCATCGAGATCGCCAGGCTGCACAAGAAGCTTGCGACCACGATCATCTACGTCACCCACGACCAGGTCGAAGCGATGACGCTTGCCGACAAGATCGTCGTCATGCGCGGCGGGGTGGTCGAACAGGTCGGCTCGCCGCTCGACCTCTATGACGATCCGGCCAATCTCTTCGTCGCCGGTTTCATCGGCTCGCCGAAGATGAACTTTTTAAAAGGGATCATCGAAGCGGGCGCGGGCGGGGAGAAACATGTCCGCCTGCCGGAATTCGGCAATGTGACGCTTCCAGTCGCCATCAAGGATGTCGCGGCGGGCAACAGCGTGACGATCGGCATCCGGCCCGAACATTTCGGCGACAGCGGCGCGGCAAGCCTCGACCTGACGATCGACATGCTCGAACATCTGGGCGGTGAGACCTTCGCCTATGCCCGGCATGGCAACGGCGAACTGATCGTCATTGAGACGAAGAACGGCCGGGGCCTGAAGTCCGGGGACACCATCTCCGCCCGCTTCGATCCCGCTGCCGTTCTGGTGTTCGACGCCGACGGTCGGCGCCTGCGCTAGGCCAAGGCCCGTCTCCAAACCCTGATAATAGCAACGGCGCCGACCCATGGGACGGCGCCGTTCACTTTTTTGCGGGAATATGCCCTTCTACTGGAACATGCCCTTCGGTGTCTCGCCCTTGAAGAAAGGTTCGACAAAGGCCTCCAGCAACTCCGGCTGACTGATGACCGCCGTGTGCGACGTGGCCGGCAGAATGGCGAGGCGCGAAGCCGCGAGCGGCTTGCCCATGTCCCCCATCGCACCGCCGCCGAGCAGGCGGAACAATGCCACCGTGTGCTCCAGCGTTGCCACATCGGCATCACCGGCGATGACGAGAACCGGAGTCTTCAGCGCCTTGACGTCCGCCTCCCAGGCCATCGGCTCCTTTTCGAGCTGAATCAGCTTCTTGACCAGATCGGGAAAGCCATCCGGGTTGGCGGCGAGCTTGCGGTAATCTTCGGCAAACGGCATGCCGACGAACATCTCGACGGTCATCTGCGGGATGAATGCCTTGAACTCCGGCTGCCAGCCCTCGGCATCGTAGCCGACGGACGCGGCCGCAAGCTTGTTGACCTTCTCGGGATGGCGGATCGCCAGCTGCAGGCCGGCAGCCGCCCCCATCGAGTAACCGAAGACATCGGCCTTCTTGAGATCGACCGCATCCATGAAGGCGGCGACGTCGTCGGCGAGGTTCGGATAGGTGATCGGGCGGTCGATGTCGGTAGTGCGACCGTGACCCTGGAACTCGATCGCATAGACCTTGTGGGTCTCGGCGAGCTTCGGGATGATCGCGCCCATCGACGGAATGTTCATGTAGGCGCCGTGTAGCACGACCAGCGGCTCGCCCTCGCCCGAAACCTCGTAGTACATCTTCATGCCGTTGACATCGACGCGGTTGCCTACGGGCTCGGCCCCGGCAAGGGCGGCGCTGGAAATCAGCAGAGCGCCAGCAATGAAAGCGGTGCGGAACATACATATTCTCCTTGTTGTCAGCGCGGTCCAAAACCGCCGTCGAGATTAAGACGCGCGGCGCTTTTCCATCCCGACATCGACGATCAAGAAAATTTCGCGCCTGCATTGCGGCCCGCAGAGTGGGCCTCGCGCAGCAGTCGCCACGGGAGGCGTGTCAGCTCGGCGGATTGAGTTTCGGCCGCAGACCCGCGAACTCCGAGACTGTGAAGTCCATGAGTTTTCGCACCCGCAGGAGATTGCGTGTCTCCTGGTGCACGCCGAGCTTCAGGGACAGGATCGGTGCGGAAACGCCGAGGTCGACGGGAACGAGACCGTCCCGCCCGGCCGCAAGGAAATGTGGAAGCGTGGCGAGCGCCGCTCCCGTCTCGACAGCGCTCAGCTGCGAGCGAATGGAGTTCGTTCGCAACATCACCCGCGCATCCGGCAAAAGGTCCTTCAGCCAGGTCGAGAGCGAAACCCGCACCGGTGCCTCGGCCAATTCGACGATGGCATGACCGCTGCTCCCCTTCGCGTTCGGATGGCCGAACCGATCGAGATAGGCTTGTGTCGCAAACAGGCCGTAGCGGATATCGGCAACCTTGCGCTCGATGGTGTCGCTCTGGTCGAAGCTGCCGAAGCGGAAGGCAATATCGGCATCCCGCCGGGAGAGGTTGAAGCGCCGGCCGTCGTTCAGCAGATGAATGGTGACGCCAGGATGGGCGGCGGCAAATTTCGTCAGGATCGGTGCCAGCAGATAATCGCCCAGCCAGTCGAGGCTGGTCACGGTGATGGTGCCCGCCAGGGCATCGTCCTGCGACGCGAGGCGACGCTCTACCGCAAGCGCATTCGCTTCCATCTGCTCGAGCGCCGACAGGATCGACAGGCATGCCGCAGTCGGGGCGAGGCCGCTTGGTTGCCGCTCGAACAGCTTCTGCTGCGCCTTCTGCTCCAACGTGTCGAGGCGGCGACTGACCGTCGGCTGGGTCGCACCCAGCACGCGCGCCGTCGCGCTCAGCGAGCCGTGGCGTGCCAAAAGCTGAACAAGATGAAGTTCTTCCCAGTCCATGGCACCTCAGGGGTCAGCCGGTCGAGGCGGCTCGCCTCGACGGTAATTCATAGGCACTTTCGTGCCGGCCGTCATGCCCCCGTCGATCGGCAGCACCACGCCTGTGATGTAGCTCGCCTGCTCGGAGCAGAGCCAGAGGACGCTTGCGGCTACTTCCTCCGCCCGGCCGAGCCGGCGCATCGGCGTCGAAAGCGCGGCATGCCGCTGGATTTCGGCGCCGGAAGCTTCCAGATGGTGGGTAAGGATCGGCCCGGGCGCGACCACATTGATCCGGATTCCCTGGTCGGCGTAATCGAGTGCTGCAGCCTTGGTCAGCCCGATTATCCCGGCTTTCGCACTGACATAGGCGGCAAGTCCGGAAGTGCCGTTGACCCCGGCGACGGAAGCCATGTTGACGATCGCACCCCCCTCACCTCTGGCCATCGCTTCGATCTGATAGCGCATGCCGAGGAAGGTGCCGCGAACATTGGTGCGAACGCCGCGATCGAAACCCGCGATGTCGAGATCGACCAGCGGCGCCGGCGCCGTTCCATCCGTCGCATTGTTGAAGGCTGCGTCCAGCCGGCCATAGCGCTGCATCGCGCTCGCCAGCGCTCGCTTCATCGCAATCTCGTCACCGACATCCGCGGCGATCGCAAGCGCGTCGCCGCCCGCCTCGCGAATGGAAACTGCGAGTTCGTCGACCGCCGCCTGAGAACGGGAGAGGAGGACGACGGACGCTCCGGCTTGTGCAAAGGCGCGGGCCGTGGCCGCGCCGATGCCCTTGCTGGCCCCTGCGACCAAGGCAACCTTACCGCCAAATCCAAGATCGTTTGTGTTCATCACCTGCCTCCATTTGACGCTGCCGCACCGTTCTAGCGCCGAACGCCGACGGCTGCTTCGTGCAGGCGCGTATGCCTCCCATACGCGGATCGGCGATCGACTTTCGATGCGAACCGGTTGCCCTTGTGCCGGAACCCGCCGCCCCCTCAGGTGCCGAGCGGTCGCAAAAACGGGAGATGGTCATGGATGCAAGCGCGATCAGGCAATGGAAATCGGAGGGCCGGAACCGGCTCAAGGCGGAGCTCGATCCGGTGGTCGCCGGAGCCCTCGACGAACGGCGGATCGTTGGCACGGTCGTCGAGATCCTTATCGACGGTGAGCCCGCCTACCGATGTGCCGCCGGCTTTGCCGACCGCGAAGCCGGCCGCCCGATGACCAGGGACAGCATCTTCCTGCTCTCCTCGGTGGCGAAGCCGATCGTCACGGTTGCTGCTCTCAGCTTGGTGCAGAGCGGCAAAATCGGTCTCGACGACGCCGTGTCGGATTGGCTGCCCGCGTTCAGGCCGCGATTGCCGGACGGCCGTGGGCCTCGGATAACCATTCGCCAGCTCCTCACGCACAGCGCCGGCTTGAGCTACGTCTTCACGGAGCAGGGCAACGGCCCCTATCACCGACATGCCATCAGCAGCGGCCTTGACGATACCGACGATGATTTCCCTGCCCTGATCGACAAGCTCTCCGATACCCCGCTTTCCTACCCGCCCGGAAAGGGCTGGGGCTATTCGATGGGTCTCGACGTGCTCGGTGCGGTCATTGAGCAGGTGACGACGTCAAAGCTGCCGGAGGCGATCACCGCGCTGGTCACAGGCCCGTTGGCGATGGACGACACCGCCTTCTCGGTGACGGACACAGCCAGGCTCGTGACACATTATGGCGACGGGTCGCGGCAACCACGGCGGCTCGCCGGTGACGACGCAGTTCCCTTCTTCGGCAATCCCGTCCGCTTCTCGCCCGGCCGCATCCTCAATCCACGGGCATTTCCCTCCAGCGGTGCCGGCATGGCGGGCACCGCTGGCGATGTGATCCGCCTTCTCGAGAGCCTGAAAGCCGGACATTCGCCGGTGCTCGACGACGCCACCGCCCGTTCGATGTTCGACATTCAGGCAAGGACGGGCGGCCTGGCGTCGGGGCCCGGTTGGGAGTTCGGTTTCGGCGGCGCGGTCCTTGTCGAGCCCGAGATTGCCGGGACACCGCAGTCACGCGGCACACTGCAGTGGGACGGCGCCTACGGCCACAAGTGGTTCGTTGACCCGGCCCGCGGCCTGACCGTCGTTGCGCTGACCAACACCGCCTTCGAGGGCATGAACGGGCGCTTCCCGGTCGATCTCCGCGACGCCATCTATCGAGGCCTCTGACCATGCGAAGCACCCCATATCCTGTTGACCTCGACCGCTACTTCGCTCGCATCGGTTATGCCGGGTCGAGATCGCCCGACCTGATGACGCTCGGCCGCATCGTTGCGCGCCATGCCGCGTCGATCCCCTTCGAGGCGATCGATGTGCTGCTTGGCCGCCCGATCGAGCTGTCGCCGGCGGCAATCGACGCCAAGCTCATCGACCGCAGGCGCGGCGGC
Source organism: Ensifer sp. SSB1 (assembly GCF_016652895.1). Lineage (NCBI taxonomy): Bacteria > Pseudomonadati > Pseudomonadota > Alphaproteobacteria > Hyphomicrobiales > Rhizobiaceae > Ensifer > Ensifer sp. SSB1. The sequence goes on along the minus strand of NZ_JAEPRP010000118.1, from coordinate 5,981 downwards.
TACTGCTTCGAGCAGAACAGCATGTTGCAACGTGTGCTCTGCGCGCTCGGCTATCGTGTGGAGCCGTTGATGGCCCGCGTCCTATGGATGCGCAAGCCCGATGCGCCGCCACCGGCATGGTCGCATATGGCGCTCCGCGTCTTCGTCGAAGGTGTCGGCTACCTTGCCGATGTCGGCTTCGGCAGTTGTGTGCCGACCGCACCTCTGCTTTTCGACCGGACCACGCCGCAGCCGACGCCGCATGAGCCGTTTCGCCTCAGCCGGACGTTCGAGGGCTACCTGCTTGAAGCGCAGCTCGGTCGCGACTGGCTCCCGGTCTACGAAGTGTCGCCGATGATTTGCGGAGAGGAAGCGTATCGGACCGCGAACATCGTGACATCGACCCATCCGCAATCGCTTTTCCGCCAGAACCTGCTGGTGGCCCTAACCACCGAAGAGGCACGCAAGGTACTGTTCGGAAACCGGCTGACGATCCGCAACCGAAACGGCACCGTCACGCGGCAAGATCTCGATGCACCGACCATCCAACATGCCTTGACCGGCGTGTTCGGACTAGCCTTCCAGGACGATTGGCGCCGCATCATCACCCGCATCGGCAGCGGGGCGGAGACAACCATCGCAATCCCGTGATGCCAGACTGACGCCGCGTCTATCGGTGCCTCAGCACATATACCTTGAGGAGTTGCGCGTGATTGTGCACCTCGTCCTTGACGCTGTAGAGCAAGGTCACGGGACCGGCATCGATCCGCTGGCGCAACTGCGCAAGCGGATCCGGGTTACCGTCGAGCTCGGCAATGTATCGTTCGCTGAATTCGGTCCAGTTGCCCTGGTCACCATGAAACCAGCGGCGCAGTTCGGTCGAAGGGGCGATGTCCTTCAGCCACAGATCGACCGCCGCTTCCGCCTTGGTCATCCCGCGCGGCCAAAGACGATCGACAAGAATGCGCATGCCGTCGCCATCAGCCTTCGGCTCGTAGACACGTTTCGTGTTCACTTGCATGGTCGTCTCGCCCCGCGGGTGTCGCCCTTCTTTGGACCATAGCGCAAGGCCTTTGTCCAATCGAGCATCTGGGAGAGGCGCGTGCCGCCTACACGCCGCGCCGATTGCCCCAGAGCAGGACGTGAAGCTGCGGCAGAACGCGCGCCTCGAACCAGCGATCCTCCGTCACCTTGCCGACGAGCCAAAGCATGCGGTCGATGATGCCGTCGATATCGACGGTCGCATCGTCATCGTCAGGCGGCGGCGGGGTGTGATTGCCGGGCTGCAGGTAGAGCGGCAGATGCGGGTAACGGGTCGCCGCATCGCGGGCATAGGCATAGTCACGTTCGTCGAAGACAACGATCTTCAGCGCCACCTGCGGTCCCTCCGCTGCCATGCGAAGACAGTCGTCGAAGGCATGCCAGTCCGTTTCCATGCCGCTCGACGGCGGCTTCGGGCTAAAGACCAGCACGTCGAGATTGGCAAACCAGTCCTTGGCGAGGCTGCCCTGGGTTTCCAGCGCAAAGCGATAGCCCTCCTCGTGCCCGCGTGAGATCAAGGGACCAAGTGGCTGGATTGCCGGATTGCCGCCGGACAGTGACACCGTCAGCGGCTTGCCGCCGGAAAGCCTGACAACCTCCTGCCAGATCTCCTTGACACCCATCGGCATCCATTGATCGCGGTATTCGCTATCGACCGCGTGCAGCGTGTCGCACCAGCTGCAGCGATAATCGCAGCCGCCCGTGCGCACGAACACGGTCGGGAGCCCGATCAGGACACCTTCACCCTGGATCGTCGGTCCGAAGATCTCACTGACGCGAATGCGCGGTTCACCTGGCCCACTCATGGCCGGTACTCCGCCCAGGTTTTCGGCGTTTCGCTGACACGGACGGCAGACGTTTCCGGCAGCCGTACCTTGCACCAGTCGTAGAAATGCTTCGCCAGACATTCGGCCGTCACCCGGTCATGACCGAGAACGTCGTTCAGATGGCGATGGTCGAAGCTCTCGTCGATGTAGCGCTTCAGCGGCGAAAGCTCGTGATAGTCACGCACGAAGCCATGCTCGTTCAGCTCCTCCCCGGCAAGCTCGACTTCGACGATGTAGTTGTGGCCGTGCAGCCGTGCACATTGGTGCTCTGCCGGCAGGCTCTTCAGCTGATGCGAGGCTGAGAAATGGAACTCCTTGGTGATCCGGAACATCACTTCACCTCCTCGGCCGCATAATTCGCGGTCGCAGCGACCCAAAAATCCGGATCCTCGTACTCGGTCGGATCGGTAAAGCTGGCGAGGTGGAACGCTTCCCGCCGCTCGACACAAGTGCCGCAACGGCCGCAGTGGCGTGCGCCGCCCTTGTAGCAGGACCACGTCTCCTCGAAGGGTGTCGCGTGGCTCGCACCATCGGTGACGATATCCGCCTTCGAGATCGTCACGTAGGGCGCGTAGAGCTTGACGTCGGCGTAGCCATCGAGCGCCAGTTTCTGCATAACCTGGAATGCGTCGATGAAGCCGGGGCGGCAATCCGGGTAGATGAAATGGTCGCCGCCGTGCACGGCCACGGCCACCGCATCCGCCTTCTGCGCCGCTGCCAGCCCGAAAGCGATGGCGAGCATGATGGCGTTGCGGTTCGGAACCACCGTCGCCTTCATCGTTTCCTCGGCATAGTGCCCGTCGGGCACATCGACATCGTCTGTCAGCGCCGACCCGGTGAGATGGGCGCCGATCGCGCGGATGTCGATGATCTGATGCGGAACACTGAGCCGCTTGGCGCAGGCGGCGGCATAATCGAGCTCCTTGTGGTGACGCTGGCCATAGTCGAAGGAGAGCAGGCCAACAAGCTCCTGCTCGGCAGCGACCTTGTGGGCAAGCGATACCGAGTCCAATCCGCCGGAGCAGATGACGATCGTCTTCATGATAGGTGTCCTTGTTTTGACCGGGTAGGCTGCGACCGGATTACGGGGCGCCTTCTAGGCCAAAGCAGGGGCAATGGGAAGCTTTATGTTGGTGGAAGCGCGGGAAGCCGGGCCTGCGCGACAGCCTCCTTGCCAAAGGCCATGCGGATACAGGCGCCACCGCTTGGCGACGGCAGAACCGTCATTTGAGCGCCATGCCGCCGGGCAATCTGCAACACGAGATTGAGACCGAGCCCCGCACCCCGTTCCCGCGGCTTGGCGTTCGCTTCCAGCCGCTGCAGATCGAGCAATTGCTCTGCAAGCGCGCAGATTCGCTCGCAATCGGCGATGGAGCCGGTCGCGCGCCGGCCCGGCGACCAGGGAGTCCAGCCGCGCCTGCAGGATTGCGACCGGCGTGCGCAATTCATGCGCCGCGTCGAGGATGAAACGCTGGTGGCGGCCATAGGCCTGGTCCAACCGGTGAAGTGCATCGTTCATGCCCCGCACGAGCGGACGCACCTCGTTGGGAATGGTCGTTTCGGGCAGCCGGTAGTCGCGTCGATCGATGTTGATCTCCTGAGTTTCACGCGCCAATTCCGAGATGTCGCGGCTCGCTCGATTGACGATCCATGGCACGCCGGCAACCGTTACCAAGGTAAGAAGGATCAACATCGGCGCGAGGGAGAAGCGCGAGAACTGCAGGATGAGGGCCGACTGGCTCATAAGCTCGCCTTGCCCGAACACGGTGAAATCTTCCTCCGCGTTCGACCGGCGCCGGAGTACGGCGAGATAGGGTGACGGATCACCCGCGTCGCGAATATCCGAATAGGTCATCTTGCCGAGGTTCTCGCTCATACCCCGGTAGATCGCGGGAACGTCGCCTATCTGCACGGTCTCGCCGTGGTCGTTGCGCGCGATGAACCAAAAGTCCGGATGCCTGGCACGGACATCACCCATTTCCTCGGTCTTTGTCAGCACGAGCTTGCCGTCTGCCCCCCTCCTGATGGCGTCAAAAGCAACCTCGACCGGCCTGGGGCTGACAAGCACACCGCCTTCATCGGCAAGGACCAGGAGGCTCACGAACGAAAGTCCGAAAGCCAGCAGTATCGCCAGTTGGAGAACGAGAAGCTGGGCGATCAACCGCTGTTTGAGAGATCGGGGCCAAGGTTTCTTCACCGCCTGCGCCCTGTGGCTGAATTGCATGCACGGTGCATCGGTTGGCCTCGCCCTGGATGTTCTCAATATGAACTGAATGCTTGAAATTGCACGGTCCGGGCACAACGCTTCTTTCCGGAGCCGCCGTCAGTCGAGGCGACGCTGCAAACGATAGATTGCACCGACATTACCAAGCCCAACACACGGGCGCGTGCAACAAGTGAAATCACGATCGGCGTCCGGCCCGTACGACGCATAGCCCTACCTCGATTTCACTCGGTGAAACAGGGCCAGCCCGTGGCATCGGCAAGGTGGATCATCATTTGCGAAGAAGATCGCGTTAGATATCTTCGCCGTGATTTGATCAAGGGGATCATCGATGTACGTTCTTTATGGAGGTGACTTTACCCGCGCACCGCTGGTGCAATGGTTGCTCGAGGAAGGCGAGATCGAATACGAGTACAGGAGGGTTGATATCCTGAATGGCGAGCACCGCTCCTCCGCCTTCCTTGCCATAAATCCCGCCGGCCTGGTGCCGGTCCTGATCACTCCCGAAGGCGAGGCGCTCTACGAAGTCGCGGCCTTGATGCTGTACCTCGCAGATCGGCATCGGCTCACCCATCTCGCGCCACAGGCGGCGGATCCGGACAGGGGCGCCTTCCTCTCCGCCATGTTCCACATTGCCGGAGATATTCAGGCCGAGATGAAGCGGTTTCATTTCCCACATCGATACGCGCTGCGGGAGGAGGACAACAGCAGCATTCAGGACCACGCGAAATCGCTCATCTTCGGCCGTCTTGACGTTATGAACAGGAGGCTGGCGAGCAGAGGGCCCTATATTCTCGGTTCGCGCTTTGGCCGATTTCTACTTGTGTTTCTGGATCGCCTATCTCGACGTGGATGGCGTGTGCGACCGATGCCCACAGATGGCCAATCTTTACGAATTGGTGCGCTCGCGTCCGAGCGCCAGCCGATATCTCGATGAAACGGAAAGAGCAGCGACAAGCTACGCAGAGATGCTGAAACGCACTCCCGGCGGGGTCATCACCTAGCGGAGGGGAGGTTCAAGGGGTCAGTATTTGCTCGCGGCCCGGAGCTGCGGCGCCGGGCCGCGACTTCTCTGCTCATCATCATGCGTGTGCATGCGGGTGCTGGCGTTCGTCCCAGACTGACCAGATCGCGAGCGCGGTCACCAGCGCCCCGAGGACGACATGCGTCCACATGGGGTGGGGACTTGTCGAGAATCCAAGCAGCCAAGGCGAAGCGATCAGCCAAAGCCCGACGATGAGGCTTGCCCATTCCTCCCATTCCGCAAACATGGCAAGCGTCGCGATTGCCAGAACGCCGAGCACGATGGCGGCGCCCCAAGCGTTCCAGGCCGGAACGCTCTCGACAACGAAACCCATGATCCAGGGAGAGACGAACAGGCAGACGGCGAGAACCAGATTGACCCAGTCCTGCGCTTTCTTTCCTTCCATCAGTGCCATGACAACCTCCACGAATGAAGCTTGATCAAAGCGTGCGACCGCGTGCGGCGCACGCTCTGGAAACTATAATAAATTCAACCGCAAACGCTTTCAAATCTTTTTCGCGCGAGCGCGCAGTGATCGCACACGCCAAATTGCGCAGCAGACCCGTGTTCCGCGGTTTCAAAGGGTGCCAATGCACAGTCCGTGCGCCGTTTCGCCGGGGCTCTAGTAGCCTCGCGCAGCACCCGCGCCGATGCGGCTATCGACGGCACCATTGTAGCGAGCGCCGCCGGCGCCGATGTCGGAGAGGCTTTCGCCGCCGACGAGAATGCCGGTCGCCTGCCCCCAGATCGTCCAGCTTTCGTCAATCTGAACGTTATGCCCCATCGCCGAGAGCAGTTTGCGGGTATCGGGCGAGAGCGCATAGGGCTCCATGAAGACCTTGTCCGGCAGCCACTGGTGATGGATACGCGGCGCGTCGACCGCTTC
>NZ_JAEPRP010000115.1:0-23234 GCF_016652895.1 Ensifer sp. SSB1 | reverse complement strand
ACGGATGCCGCGGATGCTGAGGAAGGATTCAGTCATGACTTTTGTCCCTTGCGAAAGAGTGACGCGAGCACCATCAGAACGATGGTGAATGCGATGAGAAGGGTGGAGGCGGCGGCAATAACCGGCGTCAGATCCTGCCTAAGCGTCGCCCAGATCTTGACCGGGAGGGTTTGCAGCGTCGGGCTCGCCATGAAGATGGCCAGCACCACCTCGTCCCATGACGCGAGGAAGGAGAACACTGCTGCAGCGAAGATGCCGTGGCTGACCGAAGGAACGGTGACCCTCAGGCGCGCCTCCCAGGGACTCGCACCGCACAGAACCGCGGCATCTTCGATCGATCTGTCGAAACCCTCGAGGGCGTTGCCGATCGATATGATTGAAAACGGCAAGGCGATCAAAAGATGGGCGATAATAAAGGCGAGCGTCGTACCTGCCAGGCCGAGCTTCAGGAACAGGGCGTAAAGCGCCACCGCCAGCACGACCACCGGCAGGATCATCGGCGTCAGGAACAACGCGCGCAACGCTTCCCGCCCCGCAAAAGTACCTCTGTTGAGGCCAAGTGCGGCCAGGAACCCGATGGCGACCGACAAAACGGTCACGATGGCGGCGATCTTCAGGCTGGTCAGAGCCGAGTAGAGCCAGCGCGGGTCCGAGAACAGATCTTGATACCATTTGAAGGTCCAGGATGGCGGCGGAAAGATCAGCCATTGCGACGAGCCGAATGACAGCGCGGCGATGAAGACGATCGGCAGGACAAGGAATAGGCAGACCAGGGCCGTGAGACCGATCAGGAAAGCGCGAAGCCCGCCGAGTTTTTCGAAATCGAGCAGCATGATCACCTCGCCCTGTTGGGATTGAAGTACTTGAGCTGCACCGCGTAGAGCGCAAGCGTGACGACGAGAAGCACAAGCGCTGCGGCCCCGCCCATTCCCCAATTGACGAGCGATTGCACGAACTGCGGCACAAGCTCGGCAAGCATCATGTTGGACGTGCCGCCGAGCAGCGCAGGGGTGACGAAGTAGCCAAGCGACATCACGAAGACCATGAGTGCGCCAGAGGCGATGCCGGGCAGCGAAAGCGGCAACAGCACGCGCAGGAAACACTGCAATCGAGTGGCCCCACAAAGGGCTGCCGCGCGCAAAATAGCGGGATCGATGGCGCGGATGACACCGATCAATGGCAATATCACGAAGGGCAGCATGATATAGGTCATGCCAATGGTGACGCCGACGAGATTGTTGACGAGTGGAAGCAGCGTGTCGATGATGCCAAGCCCGATCAGGGTCTTGTTGATGAGACCCGTGCGCTGCAACAGCACCATCCACGCGTAGGTGCGGGCAAGCAGGTTCGTCCACATCGACAGGATAATGATCGCCAGGATGAGCCGCGACCACCGCTCGGGCATGATGGCGAGCAGCCAGGCAACCGGGTAGCCTACTACAGTCGCGATGATGGTGACGACGCCGGCAACGACAAACGTGTTGAGGAAGATCCTCAGATACGTAGTCGAGCCGAGAAGGGTCACGTAGTTCTGGAGCCCCGGTTCAGGCTCCAACACGCTTCTCAGCAGGAGCATCAGCACCGGAAGAATGAAGAAGATCGCGACGAGCAGCAGCGCAGGGACAAGATAGCCGAAGCCGCTGTCCTTCGTTCCGCTTCCCGTGCTGGCAGTCGCCGAAAGAGCCATAGTCGATCATCCGTTGGGTTGAAGGCGGACCGGCTCGAAGCCGGTCCCCAAGCGTCTGGGGAGACCGTTCTTATTTCGCCTGCCACGCGTACCAGCGCGTGCCGATCTCATCGCGATGCTCGGCCTTGCTTGGCTCCCTTTCAGTCATCGGCTTGATATGGAAGCGGGAGAAGGCGCCCCGCAGCCCATGCCCGATCCTCCTCTGTCACGGTCGCCGATGTCGCCCGCAAGGCGGGCGTCTCGAAGGCCACCGCCGCGCGGGTTTTGGGAGGCTATGGAACCGTGAGCGACCATGTGCGCGATGCCGTGACCGCCGCTGCCCGTTCCCTTAACTACCAGCCGAACGAATTGGCCCGCAGTATGACGACGGGGCGTTCCGGCACGATCGGCGTGGTGGTGGGCGATATCGAGAATCCGTTCTTCAGCCTAGCGATGCGCGGTATCACCGATGTCGCCCGGCAGACCGGCTTCACCGTCATCCTGATCAATTCTGGCGAAGACGCCGATGCGGAAAAATCCGCAGTTCGAACCCTGCTTGCAAAGAGGGTGGACGGCCTCATCGTCTCGCCGGCCAAGGAGAGCGATGCCGACCATTTGCGTGAAGCCGCCCGTTCCGGCCGGCCGCTCGTGCTGCTCGACCGCGGCAGCGAAACGCTCGACATCGACACCGTGATCGCCGACGACCGGCACGCCGCAGAAAACATCACACGCCGGTTCATCGCGCTCGGCCACCGGCGTATTGCTTATCTCACCGCCTGCGACACTCCCGATCACCGCTTCCGTGCGCCGACCGACATCAATACCGGCTCGGTGCGCCGGCGGATCGAGGGTTTTCTCGATGTCTGCCAGAAGGCTGGCCTCGAGCGAATGGAAGACTGGGTGCATGTGGGCGCCGTGACGCCGGAACACACCTACCGTATCGCCACCGTCATGCTCAAATCCTCGCGGCGTCCGACAGCGGTCATCGCATCCGACAGCGTGATCGGCCTTGAAGTCTTCAAGGTCTGTCGCGAACTTGGCCTCACTATTCCAACTGACCTGTCGCTGGTGTCGTTTCACGACGCGGACTGGACGTCCGTCACGACACCGCCCGTCACGGTCGTGCGCCAGCCCGTCTACGGCCTTGGCGAAGCGGCGGCCAAGCTATTGGTCGAGCGGCTTAACGGAAACAGCGCGGAGGCGACGCGCGTGGTCCTGAAGACGGAAATCGTCGAGCGCGCCTCCGTGGCCACCGCGCCCGCATAGATATTCGGCGCCGTCAGAAATGGACCCCAAGCCGCAGGCCGCATAAGCCCATCGCCTTCTGACCGCGTCGCCGATCCTGTGCAGTTCGAAGCCAGAGGAGGCCGGGCACGCAGAGGCGTTGAACCGACCAGTCTTTCGATCTCCGTGACGCCAGCATTCACCGAGAGCGGCCGCTATTCGTCGAAGACGTCGTTCACTGGCATCGCCCCATGCTCGACAATGACCTGCGCTTGGATTTCGCGTGGTTCCCGGTCAGTCAGCAAATGACGCAACACTACCTCGCGCCGCCCTCGTGCGCGCTCACCGAAACCAGTTCGTGCTCCAGCAGAACCCGCACACCATGTTCGGCGAGCGCTTTCCGGTAGGTAATGCTCAAACGATGCTCCATTTCCGGCGCGATGGAGGGATCGCCCGTAACGAACGTCACTGCCTTGCCAGCCGCCGCGATTTCCGCGGTAACCGAGGGCGCTGGGTGGCGTCCGGTCGCGATGAAGCCGGGCTTTCACGGCCAGAACGAGTGCCAAGCCGATCGGTAGCCTCCAGCAGGGCGACCCGATGCCCCCGCTCGGCCAGCACTTCCGCCGCCGCCAGACCCGCCGCCTGCGGCGAACGCTCGATCACCTGCGGCAACCGGGTCTCTCGAACTGTTGGCGGACTGTGGATGCAATGCACCGGGCGATAGAGACAGTGCGAAGCCCCGACGCAGGGACGGATCTGCTCCTCGCTGCCCGATCGCAGCTTGTTGACGATCTGCGGATCGGCCATGTTAGCCCGCGTCATACCGACCATATCCACCAACCCCGCATCGACCGCATATCGCGCCGTCTCAACATCGGCGGTCCATTAATCGGGCAAAACTCGTAAATCAGATGCGCTCGTGGGCCGGCCGAAAAGGAACCCTTGGCCATAGTTACAGCCAAGCTCTCGTAGTGCGTGGAGTTCAGCCACCGTTTCAACCCCCTCGGCGACGACCTGCTTTCCCAGTGCCTTCGCCATATCGATGATGGCCTTCACAATGGCATGATCGGCGCTCGATCCGGTCATCGCACGTACGAAGGAACCGTCGATCTTGATCTGGTCATAGGAAAATTCCTTCAGATGCACGAGTGAAGCAAAGCCGGTACCGAAATCGTCGAAAGCGACGATAAAGCCGGCCGTACGCAGCGCCTCAAGCTGCGTGCCGATATCGCCACCCTGCTCCGACAGCATGACCCCTTCCGTGACCTCGACCTGGATATGACGAGGTGACAGCCCTGCTGAGCGGGTTGCGCCAAGGATTTCATCCACAAGGCAAGGGCTGCCGGGCAACCCGATAAACTGTGACGACGAAACGTTGATCGCAATGTGCCCGAAATCGACACCGGCCGTCGCCCACGCCTTGGCTTGAGCGACGGCGCACCGCAGAACATGGCTGCCAATACGTCTGGATAATATCGGCTCGTCGAAAGCCGCGGAAAACGCCGTAGGACCGATTACTGATCCGTCGGGCTTCTTGAGCCGCAACAGAGCCTCAAAACCAATGCGCCTTCCCGTATCGAGCGCTATCTTCGGCTGGTAGTGGAGCAGAAAAGAACCATGCAGGAGCGCTTCTTCGGCAAGCACCAGCGCCGCCTTGTCGGCATTTGCGCGACCCAGCCGGCCAGAGTCGATCGAGACAACAAATAGCGGTCTTCGGATTGCAGGAGACGTTCCACGGCGCAACGCGCCAGCCGATCCAGCAAACCGCGCACGTCGGCGCCTAAACGTCGCGGCACCCGATCGAGAACGCAGAGCGAGCCGAGGCGAAGCCCCGGTTCGATCTCCAGCGGCACGCCGGCATAGAAACGGATCCTGTCGCTTCCGGTAACGAAAGGGTTTTCGGCAAAGCGGACGTCGCGAGCGGCATCCGGCACCACGAAGGGCCTCGACGACCGGATCGTGTGGTCGCAGAAGGCGTCCGCTCTGGAGCACCCATCCCCTTCAATGCCCCGCTTCGACTTGAACCATTGGCGTTCGCCATCCAGCAAAGTGATGGAACCGATCGGCGTATTGGCCGCGAGGCAGGCGGCATTGACCAGTGCATCGAGCACCGGATCCGGGCCGGACGACACAATGGACAGTTCTCTCAGACGTTTGAGGCGAGCCGTTTCGTCCGGCGGGGGGCCTTCGGGTCCGAACGATTCCACGGAAAGCACATGACGGTCATCACACTCAGGCATATGGCTCTTCTACTCTCACCGTTGTTGGATTTCGCTCAGGCGATAGCCCACGCCGCGGATCGTCTTGATGACCTCACCGCTCGCGGCATCCAGTTCCGCAAGCTTGCCGCGCAGCCTTTTGATGTAGCGCAGCCTTTTGATGTGGACGTCGATCGTCTTGTCGCGCGGCTCGTGTTCACGAAACAGCGCCTGGCGTGCAATGCACGACTTTGAGCAGTCTTCTCCCACACTGTTGAAAAGGACCTGCAGTATCCTTCCTTCGAGTGCGGTCAGCGGCTGACTGGCGCCGTCGAAATCCATCGACAGGCTTCCGATGTCGCAATGCCGCAAAGCCCTGCGGCCGATCCATCGCCCCATGCAGGCGATGGTCGCGGGCGCGCAGTACCGTTTCCGGCCACTTGCAAAACCCTATACCCGACGACAGCTTGCGGAGACTTTGCGGAGGGCTATCGACGCATCGCAAGACAATCGATGAGCGCCTGTGTCGGAGATTAGTCGAATGGGGACCGACCAAGCCGTTTCGCCGGTAGCGCTGATAGCCGTCCTCGTCAGGCGCAGTCCGATCACCCGTTGCCCGTGGGCTCCGCCGGCCGCAGCCGCCATATGTCGATCGGTTTTGCCAGCAAGCGGTCGATCTGGCTCAGCAGCGGCTTCAGGTGCTGCATTTCCATGTGCGCGTCGAGATCCGCCTGGCTCTTCCAATTCTCGTAGAACACGAAGACGTGGGGATCCATGGCATCGACGTGAAGGTTGTAGTCAATGCAGCCATTTTCGTCCCGGGTAGGCTCGACCTGATCGACGAGAAGGCGGAAAAGCTCTTCTCGCGTTTCCGGTCGGGCTGTCAGCGTTGCAATGAGCGAAACGATCATGGCATCAGCTCCGCTTCTGGCTGAGCGCGACGGCAAGAATGATGATGCCGCCGCGGGCGATCAGTTGCTGGCTGAATTCGAGCCCCATCAGAATGAGACCGTTGTTGATGAGGCCGATCATCAGGGCGCCGACGATGGTGCCGATCACCGTTCCCTTGCCGCCGAAGAGGCTCGTGCCACCGAGCACCGCAGCCGCGATGACCGAGAGTTCGTCGCCCTCGCCAAGCTGGAAGCGGCCGGATTGTAGACGCCCCGCATAGAGCATGCCGGCGAGCGCTGCCGCGAGCGACGAGATGACCAGCACCTTGAACTTGATTGCCTTCGTGTCGATGCCGGAATAGTGCGCCGCCGTCTCGCCGCCGCCGGTCGCCAGGACCCGCCGGCCGAAGCCCGAGCGCCGCAGCGCGATATGGCCGATGCCGCCGAGCACCGCCATCCAGAAGAGCAACACCGGCACCGGCCCGAGATTGCCACCGCCGAAGAGCCAGGAATAGCCGGGCGACAGGATCGGTACCGCCGCCGTCGCGGATATCCACATGGCGACGCCCTTGGCGATACCCATCATGGCAAGCGTGGTGAGGAATGAGGGAATGCCAATGCGGGTGGTCAGCCATCCGTTGAACATGCCGACCGCAAGACCCGTGGCGATGCCGGCCCCGACGCCGACGATCGGCCCGCCTGCGGCGATTGCCATGGCCACGGTGACGGTCGAAAGGCCCGCGACCGCGCCGACCGAAAGGTCGATCTCACCGGCCGACAGAACGAAGGTCATGGCGATCGCCATGACGGCGATCATCGCCGTCTGCCGCACGATGTTGAGCAGGTTGTTGGGATTGAGAAACCCCTTGTCGGCCAAAGTCACCGCGAAGACGAGGAAGACTGCGACGAAGCCGATATAGATGATGTTCTGGCGCCAGTTGGCGAAGAAGGCGTTAGCCATTGGATACCTCTTGAACCGCAAGGGCTTTCTGGATTTCGATTTGCAGCCGCTGTTCGGCCGCCTGGAGACGGTGGGCAAGGTCATCGGCGGGCACAGACGGGTCTTCCAGCGCCTCGCGCGCCAGATCCTGGTGCACGCGTCCCTCGGACATGACGAGAATGCGATCGCAGGCGGTCAAAAGCTCGGAGAGTTCGGATGAGATCATGATGATCCCCTTGCCGGCGGCGGCAAGCTCGCGAACCAGACGGATGATCTCGGACTTCGAACCGATATCGATGCCTGCCGTCGGCTCGTCGAGGATGAGGATGTCCGGATTGGTGGCGAGCCACTTACCTATAACCACCTTCTGCTGGTTGCCGCCCGAAAGCGTCGAGACGGCGTGGTCGCGGCTCGCCGTTTTCACGCGCAGGCGCTCGATTTGCGCGTCGGTCAGGTCGTTTGCCGCCTTCGCATCAACGAGGCCGCCCGTGGAAAGCCGATCGATGACGGCGAGTATCATGTTGGAGGCAACCGAATGGGCGGGGATTATGCCCTGCGTGGCACGCGCTTCCGGCACCAGCGCGACACCCGCGGCAATCGCGTCGCCCGGCTTACGGATCGCGACGGCGCGGCCCTTGATGTATATCTCGCCCTTGACCGCCGGGTCGATGCCGGCGATCACCCGCGCAAGCGACGAACGGCCCGAGCCGAGCAGTCCCGCGAGCCCCAGGATTTCGCCGCGATGCAGCGTCAGGGAAATGTTCTCCGGCTTGTGAAGGCCGCTGACATTCGCGAGTTCCAGCAGCACTTCGCCCTTGACGGCCTCGCCGCGCTCGACGTCCGACAGCCCTTTCGAGCGCCGGCCGACGATATGCTCGATCATCGTGTCGATCGGCAATTCACTCAGCGGCGCGGTGATGACGTGGCGACCGTCGCGCAGGATCGTCGCGCGGTCGGCGATGCGGGCGATCTCGTCCATGCGGTGGCTGACATAGATGATCGCCACCCCCTTCGCCTTCAGCTTGCGCAGGAAGATGAAGAGCCGCTCGACATCGGAAACGGCAAGCGCCGTCGATGGTTCGTCCAAAACCAGCACCTTGGCATCCTGCGAGATCGCCTTGGCGATCTCAGTCAACTGTTTCTGGCCGGCGCCGAGATCGCCGACCACGGCCTTCGGATCGACGAAGACGTCGAGCAGCGCGAAAATGTCCGCCGCGCGCCGCTCGGCTTCCCGGTCGTCGATAAACCCCGTGCCGTCGCGCCATTCGCGTGTCAGGAAGATGTTCTGCGCGACCGTCAACGTCGGGACCAGGCTCATTTCCTGGTAGTTCATCGCGATGCCGGCCGCGCGCGACGCCTCCGGCGTATGCGTCGTCAGGGGCAAGCCGCCGACCTCGATTGCGCCCTGGTCGGGGCGATGCACCCCGTTCAGCACCTTGAGGATCGTCGACTTGCCGGCGCCATTGCCGCCAAGCAACGCATGGACCTCACCGGGCAGGACCTCCAAGGATACGCCGTCGAGCGCGCGTACCCCCCCGAAAGCCTTGGAAATGCCGGTCATGCGGACGGCAGTGGCGCTAACAGTCATCCCACCTTCTCCCATTGGCCCGTCTCACCGGAGCGGATAAGGGCGTCGGCGACGAGTTCGGTCAAAAAACCATCTTCGAAGTTAGGGCTCGGCTGCCGGTTCTTCGCGATGGCCGAGAAGAAATCGTAGCACTCGACGATCTTCGTCTCCGAATAACCGATGCCGAGACCGGGGATCGGCCAGAGGCCATCGCCATAGGGGTGCGCCGGGCCGGTATAGACAGTGCGGAAGCCGCGCGCATCTGCCGGATCGTCGGCAAACATCACCTGCAGCTCGTCGCGGCGCTCGTAGTTGAAGTGGATCGAGCCCTTGGTGCCGTGGATTTCCAGTGTGATGAAGTTGTTGCGGCCATAGGCGTTGCGGGTCGCTTCCAGGCTTCCGATCGCACCGCCCTCGAATTTCAGCATCGAGACGACCTCGTCGTCGACATCCACCTCACCGCGTTCGGCATCCTTCGCTTTCTCCGCGGCGCCAAGTTTGTCGATGCCTCCCTGCTGGAGCGGCCGCGTCTTGTTGTAGGTCGTGGTCAGGGCGTTTACCTCGGCGATCGGGCCGACGAGAAAGTGCGCAAGATCGACCACATGCGTGGCGATGTCGCCGATCGAGCCGGACCCGGCGATCTTCTTCTGGAAGCGCCAGGAGAGCGGTGAATCCGGGTCTGCCGACCAGTCCTGCAGATAGGTGCCGCGGAAATTCAGGATCCGGCCGATGCGTCCCTCTTCGATGTACTTCCTGGCAAGCGCCACCGCCGGCGTGCGGCGATAGTTGAAGGCGACCATGTGGATGACGCCCGCGGCCTTCACCGCGTCGCGCATCGCCCTCGCTTCTTCGACGGTGCGGGCAAGCGGCTTCTCGCAGATGATGTGCTTGCCAGCCTTCGCCGCCTCGATGGCAATCTCGGCATGCACATTGTTCGGCGTGCAGATATCGACGACGTCGATGTCCGGCCGATTGACGACGGCCCGCCAGTCCGAGGACGCTTCCTCAAAGCCGTAGCGCCGGCGCGCTTCCTCCGCCATGCCGTCTGTCACGTCGACGACGACCTTGCGATTGGGAATGGCCGGTGCGGGCCAGAAGAACATCGGCATGGAGGCATAGGCCATGGCATGCGCCTTGCCCATGAAGCCGCCGCCGATCATGGCGACGTTCATCACTTTGGTCATCAGTTGTCTCCTGAAAGAGGTCGGCTGCAGCGAGCCGCGTTCCATCTGCCGGCAGAAGCCGGATCATGTCGTTCGGCGCGGAGCACGGGGGTCGCGCCCCGCGCCTGTTCGGTCACTGTGAGAGGCTTGACTTGATGTTGTCCGTCGCCTCGGTGGAATAGACCGCTTTCCAGCCGTCGAGCAGCGTCTCTCGCGTCACCGGTAGAGCCGGCAGTGCGACGAAGGCGGGCGCCTGCTTACCAAGCAGCGCATATCCGGCAAGCTTGGCTTCGACCACACCGGCGTCGTAGGGCCGCTGCGCGCCGAGCCCCTTGACGAAACCGCCCTGCGCCATCGAGATCGCCACGTTCTCGCCGAGGTCGATCGTGGTAATGGCAAGATCGTCGCGGCCGGCAACGCGCGCTGCCGAGATCACGCCTTCGGCTGGCACGTCCCAGACCGCCCAGATGCCGTTGATGGCCGGGTTGGAGGTGAGGATGGCGGACGCCGCCTTTTCCGCGTCACCCGAGAAGTCCGGTCCGCCGATACCCTGCTCGGCCACAATCTTGATATTGGGGTAGTCGGACGCGATCGTTGCCTTGAACCCATCGTAGCGCTGCCTGGTTACGAAGAAGTCGGCAGCATGGAAGACAACTCCGATATCCCCCTTCCCGTTCAGCGCCTTCGCCATGAGATGCGCCGCGGCGACGCCATTGCCGTAGTTGTCTGCCGACACGACTGAAACGTAGTCCTTCCCGGCCACAAAACCGCTCGGAACGTTGTCCATGAAGACGAGCTTGGTGCCAGCCTCTGCCGCTGCCCTATAGGCACCGGCGGTCGCTGTCGGGTCGGTCGGGATGGACACGATTATGCTCGGCTTCTGGGCCATGATGGTCTCGATGTCGGAGACCTGCTTTTCCGGCTTGAAGCCAGCGTCGGTCACAGCCAGGACCTTGATGCCCATCGCGGCAAACTGCGTTTGCAGGCCGTTGATCTGAGCGCGCGACCAGTCGTTGCCGCCGTAGTGCATGACGATCGCAGCCGTTGCGTTCATCGCCTTGATCTTCGCCAACTCCTCCTCGGTCAGCGTCACATCGGAGGCGGGCGACGGGTCTTCACCTGAGGGCCCTTTGGACAGAACGGTCTTTTGAAGGTCAGCCAGAGCGGTGTCCGGATCGGCGAGGGCCGATCCGGCATGGGCAAGGGCGAACGCCAGTACGGCGGCCGTGCCCAACAGAGTTCGTCTTTTCATCATCACTTTCTCCTCCCGAAAGTGGGGCTCCCGCCCCGGTGCCGGCCGTCAGGCCGATTTAAGATAGGCCATGCTCGCCTTTGCTCCCTCAAGCGGATCAGGCCAGGAATCGAGTTCGGTACAAACCCAGCCGGAAAAGCCGGCCTCCCGAAGGGCCGCGATGATGCCGTCCGTTGGAACGTCGCCACGGTCTATCGGTGTGAAGGCGAAGGGCTCTTTCTGGAACCCCTTCAGATGGACATAGGAGATGCGCGCCGCATGCTCGCGGACAAGCGCCGCCGGATCGCCGCCAGCAGCCGCGAGATGGGCCGTGTCCGGGCAGAAATCGATACCGGTAAGCGCGAAAATCTTGCGCACTTCCGCCGGTCCCTCGACAATCGTCGAAAGATGGGGGTGGTAGTGGGCGGTAAGGCCCCGCGCTTCGGCGATCTCCTTCACCCGGTCGAGCGCTGCCGCCAGCTTGTGATAGTCCGCCTCGCGGATGCCGTCGAAGCGCTTTGCACCCCCGCCGACGACGAGATGCGGCGCGCCCAGTTCGGCGGCGCGATCGGCAGCACGGACGACCCGGGCAAGCTCCTCCGGCAGAATATCGTCGAAGATGAAATTGCCACCGGCATAGGTCGCGACAAGCGCGAGACCGTTGTCGGCAAGCAGGGAACGCAAGTCCTCGATGCTGAAATCGAGAAGGTTGCCGTCGAAAAGCTCGACACCCTCGTAGCCCGCCTCCGCTATGTCGGCAAAGGCGCGGCTCATGTCGCCAAACGTCCGGTAGGCGAGATTGGTGATCGACGTGACGCCGACCGCGTCCCCGCCCAGGCTGCCCCAGCAATTCGCATGATAGGCGAGCTTGAAATCCGACATCGGCGCTTCCTCCCAGTGACCGTCGTTGCAGCCGGTCTTACGCCGAAGAAAATTCGATGTCAAATATTTATCGGCATAACTGCAATATCTTTTGCTGATTTAATGCAAAAGTATGATGTTGCCAGTCGAAACAAGCCGCTTTATCAAGGGATGGAAGGCAAATTTGCCAGAAAGGAAGAGCCATGCCGACGACGGCGAGCGTGCAAACTGATGGGCATCCGCGCCGCAAAGGGCGTCCGCGCGTCTCCGAAACCGCTGCACCCAGCCTTGTCGATATCCTCAACCTCGTCCGCACCGAACAGGCCACCACCCGCCAGGAGATCGAGCGGCGCAGCGAGCTTGGACGCGCCGTCGTCGCTGATCGGCTCGGAACGCTGTTGGAGCTCGGCCTCGTCGATGAAAGCGAGCTCGGTACCGCCACGGGTGGCCGGGCGCCGCGCCTTGTGCGGTTTTCGGCGGACCGCGGACGCATTCTTGTCGCCACGCTCGATCAGACCGCACTTGGCGTGGGCGTTGCCGATCTTGCCGGATCGCTGCTCATGGAACATCACGAAGCGACCGAACTCACCCAGCCGGTCTCAGCCCTTGCCGAACGGTTGGTGACACTCTTCCGCTGGATTCTCGAGCGGCAGTCAAATCCTCAACTTTACGGGATTTCCATTTCCGTCCCCGGCGCCGTGTCCGACGGCGGCGAGACACTCTTCCAGCGCGCCACACCTGGTGTCCTGCCGGGTTGGGAGAGCTTTCCGCTGGTCGAGACACTGGTGGCTGCCTTCAATGCTCCAGTCTGGCTTCGCTCCAGCGTCGAAACGATGACGATGGGCGAACTTCACGCCGGCGCCGGACGCAATCAGCGCACGATGCTGCTGGTGAAGGTCGGCAAACGCATCGGCGCCGGGCTGGCAAGCGACGGGACGCTGTTTCGCGGCGCTCAAGGCACCGTCGGCCTCATCGGCTCCATACCGGTGACGATAGGCGACAGGACCGGCACGCTGGAAGCAATGGCGGGATCGGACCACATCGCCCAGGATGGCAGGCTTGCGGCGGGGAACGGAGCGAGCCCGGTCCTCGCCGAGCTTGCGCGGCGCGGCGGCGACATCACGGCGCTGGAAGTCGCCCAGGCCGCACAGATGGGTGATGCCGCGGCAATCGAGATCCTGTCGCAGAGTGGCCGGCTGATCGGCCAGGTGGTCGCGACGCTCGCCAACATGCTCAATCCGGCGCTGATCGTTCTGTGTGGCTCGATCGCCCAGACCAACGACATTCTTCTCGCCTCGGCGCGCGAGGCAATTTACGGCGCCTGCCATCCGCTCGTCAGCCGCGATCTGCAGATCATCCGCTCCCAGATGGGTAGTTCATCGGGGCTCGTCGGGGCCGCCATCGTCGCGACCGAAGGCCTGTTCGCAGCCCCCATGCTGCGAGACTGGATCATGTCGGGCCATCCCCAGGCGCATCCGCTGTTCCAGCAGATGAAAAACGAAATCGCCCGACGGACGGTCATCAAGGGAGACAGTGTCCGGCCGCCGGACATGTGAGGAGGATGGAATGGCGATTACTGGTCTTGGCCCTCACGGCGAGCGCGCAGCAGCACCCGAACGGGTGCTGCTGCTGCCCGAGGACATGGAGCGGGCGCGCGCCGGCGGCTTCCGCGTCGCGATCGTGCTCCACACGCTTGAG
This sequence comes from Ensifer sp. SSB1, assembly GCF_016652895.1. Lineage (NCBI taxonomy): Bacteria > Pseudomonadati > Pseudomonadota > Alphaproteobacteria > Hyphomicrobiales > Rhizobiaceae > Ensifer > Ensifer sp. SSB1. Next base: position 9,796 of record NZ_JAEPRP010000115.1, on the reverse strand, counting down.
AGCGACTGGGCCAAGCAGCAGCTTTCGGGCATCGTCGGCACGCTCGGCAATTGCGGGATCGCCGTCATCGACGTGGTCGATTGCGCCTTCGACCCGCGGGCGCAGATCGAAGCGCTTGAGCGCCTGATCCTCGAGGCGCCGGATGCAATCATATCGCTGCCCGTCGCCAACTCGAAAGTCGCGGGCTCGCATGCGCGCGTGTCGTCGGCCGGCATCAAGCTCGTCCTGCTCGACAACGTGCCGACCGGCCTGCTTCCGGGCAAGGACTATATCTCGCTGGTCTCGGCGGACAATTTCGGCCTCGGAAAGATCGCGGCCGAAGGATTGTCGCCGCATCTGCGCGAGGGTGCCGAGGTCGGCGTGCTCGGCTATGACGCCGATTTCTTCGCGACCAACGAACGCGAGATCGCTTTCGTGAAATGGATGCAGGTCAACCGCCCGGACGTTTCGCTACGCGTGCAGCGTTTTCCGGCGCTGTCGGCGGTCGCAGCAACCACGCGGACTCTTGCCGAAGCCCATCCGGAACTTGCCGGCCTCTTTGTCGTCTGGGATACGCCGGCAATGACCGCCGCCCGGGTTCTCGAGACAATGGGCCGCAAAATTTCGATGGCGACCGTGGATCTTGGCCAGGAGGCCACAATCGGGCTTGCGGCCAACGAGCCGCTTGTGGCCATTGCCGCCCAGCAGCCGTTCCGCCAGGGCGAAACAGCCGCGTCCATCACCGTCACCGCCCTCCTCGGCCGGCTTGCCCCGGCCTGGGTCGCCCTTCCAGGCCTCGCCGTGACGGCGCGCAATGTCGTGGAATGCTTTCAGACCGTATGGCGCATGCCTGCACCGCATGAAGTTCTCCGCAGGCTCAGTCTCGTCGGCCGGAAGAGATCGAACCGGCATCGACCTTGAGAGCTTGACCCCTTGAAGGGTTGCAGTTTCTGGGAAAGGAACAATATTTAAGCGATGTCGAATGCTCTGCGCATCGCACGTGGCCGCTTCGGGAGAGTGGCGCTGCTGGATATGGATCGGCCCCTTGTGCGGCACGCGCACCCGCATTGCCATGTCCTGCTGAAGGTCGAGGGGGCCGACACGCAGTTTTCGGTGCGCGATCGGCTCGTCCCGCTGACAGACGAAAGTGCGGTTCTCATCAACGCCTGGGAACCGCATGCCTATGCGCACGACCAGACGCGTCCGAAGACGGTGATCCTTGCGCTTTACATCGAACCGCAGTGGCTCGGCCATTTCCGGCCGAACTGGACGACGAGCCACGCCCCCGACTTCTTCGCCTCTAATGTGGGTTCGATCAGCCCCAATATCCGTTCGCGCACGCACGCGCTTTCGCAATCCATGGTGCACGAGCCCAACAGCACCGAGGTCCACGAGGTGCTTCTGGGCGAACTGATGATCGCCGTTATCGAGCGTTTCGCCGACTGGCGCGCACTACCGAATTCGATCCGTGACCTCGCATCGCGCCCGATGCTCGACTTCCGCATCCGCAAGGCCGTCGAGCGCATGAAGGCGGCACCGGGCGAGATCTCCGATCTCGACCGTCTGGCGATCGACGTCGGCCTGTCGCGGGCGCATTTCTTCCGGCTGTTCGAAACATCGATGGGGGTGACGCCGCGCGTGTTCCTCAACGTGCAGCGGCTCGAGCGGGCGGTTACGGCCGTCGCCGACGGACCGCAGAGCTTCGCGGCGATCGGCGACCAGCTCGGCTTTTCCGTGCCGGCGCATTTTTCACGCTTCTTCCACGATCATGCCGGGTCGTCGCCCAGCATCTTTCGCAATGTCACCCGCCTCTCGGCCCAAGAATTTGAGACTCCTCGGTAAGGCCTGATACGCCTCGGTATCGCCCGATCACGCCCCCATCTCCACTCTTTGCTCCACGGCACCCTCCACCAACGGGTGCGGGAGGAGAACATGACGAGATTGGAAACGACGGGTGGCCTGATCGGCCGGGCCGTCGAACGTGTCGAGGATGCCGGACTTCTGACCGGCCGCGGCCGCTACATCGACGACCTGCCGGTCCGGCGTGACACCGCGCATCTGGCGATCCTGCGCTCGCCCCATGGCCATGCCGGGATCAGTGCGATCGATACGAATGCCGCCCGCGCGCTGCCCGGCGTCTTTGCCGTCATGACCGGCGCGGACGTGGCAAGGCTCACCCGCAGCATGACGGTCGGAGTAAAGGCCAATGTCGAATGCTGGCCGATTGCCCGCGATCGGGTACGCTATGTCGGAGAGCCTGTTGCTCTTGTCGTCGCCGAAAACCGCTATGTCGCCGAGGACGCGCTCGACCTGATCGAGGTCGACTACGAGACGCTGGCCGCCGTCATCGATCCCGAGAAGGCGCTAGCGGCGGACGCACCGGTGCTGCATCCGTCGCTCAGCACCAACCTTATCAACGAGCGCGCCTTTCGCTATGGCGACCCGGAAAAAGCGTTCGCGGCGGCCGCCCACCGCGTTTCCATCCGCATCGCCTATCCGCGCAATTCCTGCACGCCGATCGAGACCTACGGCGTCATCGCGGAATATGATCCAGGCGAGGACGCCTATGACGTCACGGCGAATTTTCAGGGGCCGTTCTCGATCCATGCGGTGATTTCCCGCGCCCTGAACGTGCCCGGCAACCGTATGCGACTGCGCACGCCGCCCGATTCCGGCGGCTCCTTCGGCATCAAGCAGGGCGTGTTTCCCTATGTCATCCTCGCGGCCGTTGCCGCACGCGTCTCCGCGCGGCCGGTAAAATGGATCGAGGACCGGCTCGAACACCTGACGGCATCCGTATCGGCGACCAACCGCGTCACGACGCTGGAGGCGGCCGTCGCCGCCGATGGCCGCATCACCGCGCTTTCCTGGGATCAACTCGAAGACTGCGGCGCCCATCTGCGCGCGCCAGAGCCGGCAACGCTCTACCGCATGCACGGCAATATGACCGGCGCCTATGCGATCGAAAATGTCGCCATTCGCAACCGCGTCGTGCTCACCAACAAGACGCCGACCGGGCTGAACCGTGGTTTCGGCGGGCCGCAGATCTATTTCGCGCTTGAACGGCTGGTGCACAAGATCGGCGACGAACTACTCCTTGACCCGCTCGACGTCATTCGCCGCAACCTCGTACCGGCGGACGCCTTCCCTTACCGCACCGCGACCGGCGGGCTGCTCGATTCGGGCGACTACCGGGCAGCGCTCGATCGCGCCACCGCGGAAGGCGGCCTCGATGCGTTGCGGCGGCAGCGGGACGCAGCGCGCGCCGAAGGGCGGCTCTACGGCATCGGCTATGCGGCGGTGGTCGAGCCGAGCGTCTCCAACATGGGTTACATCACGACCGTGCTGACGCCTGAGGAGCGGGCAAAGGCCGGGCCGAAGAACGGCGCGCAGGCCGTCGCGACGGTCGCCATCGATCCGCTCGGTTCCGTCACCGTCAAGGTGGCCTCCGTGCCACAGGGACAGGGTCACCGCACCGTTCTGGCGCAGGTGGTTGCCGAGCGGCTCGGGCTTGCCATGGATAAGGTGCGCGTCAACACGGAACTCGACACGGAGCGCGACGCCTGGTCGATCGCGTCCGGCAATTATGCAAGCCGCTTCGCTCCCGCCGTCGCGGGCGCTGCAGCACTTGCGGCCGACCGCATCCGTGCCCGGCTCTCAACGATCGCAGCTCGCCAGCTCAACATCACGCCTGACCGCGTGGACTTCAGGGCCGGAACGCTGCTGGACCGCGACAATCCGGACAACGCCGTCTCCTTCGGACGCGTCGCAGCCGCAAGCCACTGGGCGCCCGGCACCCTGCCCGAAGGTACCGACCAGACGATCCGCGAGACGGTCTTCTGGACACCGGACGAGCTTCAGGCCCCGACGGCTGCGGACGGCATCAACTCGTCGCTCTGTCACGGCTTCATCTTCGACTTCTGCGGCGTGGAAATCGACCGGAAGACCGGCCAGGTGCGTATCGACCGCTATGTGACGATGCACGACTGCGGCCGCGTCCTGCATCCTGGCATGGTCGACGGCCAGGTTCGCGGCGGCTTTGCGCAGGCAGTCGGCGCCGCGCTCTACGAGGAGTATGCCTATGGCGGCGACGGAAGCTTCCTGACCGGAACGCTCGCCGACTACCTGATCCCGACCGTCTTGGAGACGCCGGAACCGCTGATCCTCCATTACGAGACGCCCTCGCCCTTCACACCGCTCGGGGCCAAAGGCGTCGGCGAGGGCAATTGCATGTCGACGCCCGTCTGCATCGCCAACGCCGTCGCCGATGCGCTCGGCGTCGAGGACATCCGGCTGCCACTGTCACCAAGCCGGGTCAGCGAATGGCTCTATGGCGAAGAGCGACCGCCGTCGAAGCCGCTAGATCAGACCCCGGTCGCCACCGGCGCCTCAGGCGAGCGGATGCTGACCGGTTCGGGTTCGGCTGAGGTTACCGCCACCCGCGAATCGGTCTGGGCGATGCTGCTCGACCCGAACACGCTGAAGGCGATCATCCCCGGTGCGCACGAGGTCCGGAAAGTTTCCGACACGCATTTCCGCGCCGAGGTCACACTCGGCATCGGGCCGGTCAAGGGCCGCTACCGCGCCGACATCCGCCTGTCGGACATGGTCGAGCCGGAAACCGTTACGCTCTCCGGCGGCACGGAAGGCGCACTCGGCTCCGGCCGCGGTACGGGTCGCGTCACGCTGACCGAAACCACCACCGGCACCCGCATCGACTATCGCTACGAGGCGGCGATCGGCGGCAAGGTCGCCTCGGTCGGCGGGCGCCTACTCGACGGGGCGGCGCGCGTGGTGATCGGCCAGTTCTTCCAGGCGCTCGCCCGTCATGCCGGCGGGGGCGCGCCTCCCAGCGCCGCCGCCGGCTTCATCCAGCGACTCTTCAACCTCTGGAGGCGCCGATGAAACCCGCATCCTTCGATTTCCTCTGCCCGGAAACAACAGAGGAAGTACTTGCCGCGCTCGCCGAAGGTGGCGGCGAAGCGCGCGTGATCGCCGGCGGACAGTCGCTGGTGCCGATGCTCAACATGCGGCTCGCCCGCCCTGCCCTGCTCGTCGACATCATGCGACTTGAAGCATTGCACCGGATCGAGACATCGGGCGACGAAATCGTCGTCGGCGCGGCCGTGCGGCAGGCGGAATTAGAAGCCTGGCCAAGCCTTCTGCTCGACCTGCCGCTTCTGGCCGCCGCCTTCCCGTGGCTCGGGCATGTGCAGACGCGGGCTCGCGGCACGGTCTGCGGCTCGATCGCCCATGCCGACCCGAGCGCGGAGCTGCCGCTTTCCCTGGTGACGCTCGGCGGCGCGGTCAGCCTGCGCAGCCGCAAACAGAAGCGCAGGGTCAAGGCGGACGACTTCTTCGTCGGTATGATGGCCACCGACCTCGCCGAGGGCGAGATGATCGAAGCCGTACATTTCCCGAAGGCCCGGCGCGGCAGCGGCTACGCCTTCCGCGAGGTCGGCCGCCGGCATGGCGATTTCGCCATCGTCGCCTGCGCGGCCGTCGCCGATGACAGGGGCTCGCGGCTCGGCATTGCCGGCGTCGACGACCGGCCTCGCGTCTTCCCGCTGCCAGCGCTCGACGACGACCAGTTCGACGATGCCATCAACGACATCGCCTGGTCGCTGAACGCCCGCGACGACATTCACGCAAGCGCGCGCTACCGGCGCGAACTGGTCCGCAGCCTTGGCCGCGAGACCCTGAAGGAGGCAAGCCGATGCCGCGAATGAACGCTGCCCAGAAGCACCCGGTCGACTTCACCCTGAATGGCCGAACCGTCCGTGCAGAGGCTGAAAATCGCATGCTGCTCTCGGACCTGCTGCGCCACGAGATCGGGTTGACCGGCACCCACGTGGGCTGCGAACACGGCGTCTGCGGGGCCTGCACCGTGCAGATCGACGGAAGGCCGGCCCGCGCCTGCCTGACGCTCGCCCAGCAGGTGCGCGGCAGCGATGTGCGGACTGTGGAAGCGCTTTCGCCCGACCCGGCCGAACTCTCGCCGCTTCAGGCGGCCTTTCGCCGCCACCACGGCCTGCAATGCGGCTTCTGCACACCCGGCATCCTGATGTCGCTCGACGTCCTTTTGCGTGAGCGTCCCGACGCGGGCCGGGAAGACATTCGCGAGCACCTCTCCGGCCATCTCTGCCGGTGCACGGGCTACGCGACCATCGTCGAGGCGGCGCTCGCCGCCGCGGAGGAACAACGGAAGGAGGAGAAACCGAATGTTTGATCTTGGAACGAGCTTCCTCGCAAGCGTCGAGCGCGACCCGGACCGGCTCGCGATCGTCGACGGGGCGATGCGATTGAGCTATCGCGACTGGTACGGCAAGGTCTCGGCGCTTGCCGCAGCCCTCAACGAGACCGGCCTGAAGCGGGGCGACCATGTGCTCACCGTCATGCAGAACCGTTGGGAGAACGCGTCGCTGCACTGGGCCTGCCAATTCCTCGGCCTGATCGTCACGCCGCTCAACTGGCGGGCCAAGGCCGACGAGATCGACTTCGGCATCGCGGATGCCAGCGCAAAGGCCGTGTTCTACGAGGCCGCGACGGAAGAGGCCGTGCGCCTGTCGCGCCTCGCGCGGGACCTGCCGCAATTCTCCACCGATGCGCTCGCCGGCATCATGGATGGCAGCGCGCCCGATGCGGTGCCCCAGGCAGACGCTGCGGACTGGTCGCTGATGCTCTATACATCAGGCACGACTTCGAAGCCGAAGGGGGTGCCTCGACGGCATCGGGCCGAGCGCGCCGGCGCCCTGGCCCACGTCGCGCAGAACCTCTACCGGCATGGCGAGCGCACACTTGGCGTCATGCCGCTGTATCACACGATGGGCGTGCGTTCGCTGATCGCGTCCGCGCTGATCGGCGGGACCTTCGTCTGCCTGCCGCGCTTCGACGTGGGAAAGGCGCTCGATCTCATCGATCGCGAGAAGATCACCAACCTCTATCTGGTGCCGACGCTCTACCACGATCTCGTGCATCACGAAGCCTTTTCGCCCGAGCGCGTCGCCTCCATCCGCAAGCTCGGTTATGCCGGCGCTTCGATGACCGACGGGCTCCTGAAGAGACTTGATCAGACTTTCAAGCCCGAACTTTTCGTCAATCATTACGGCTCGTCGGAGATCTACACCTTCACGATCGAACAGATGGCGGCCGGCAAGCCCGGCTCGGCCGGTCGCGCCGGCATCAACCAGATGATCCGCGTCGTCAAACTGGGCAGCCGCAACCCGGACGAGCGGGCGGCCGTTGGCGAAGAAGGTGAAATCATTGCACTGATGAAGAGCGACGAGGCCTTCGAAGGCTACTGGAACCGGCCGGACGCGGATGCCAAGGCGCTTCACGGTGGCTGGTATTTCACCGGCGACACCGGCTTTGTCGACCCGGATGGCGATCTCTTCGTCACCGGGCGGGCGGACGACATGATCATCACCGGCGGCGAGAACGTTTCGCCGGTCGAGGTCGAAAGCTGTCTGTCGCTGCATGAGGGCGTTGCCGAAGTCGCCGTCGCCGGCCTGCCGGACGAGCGTTGGGGCAAGATCGTCGTCGCCTTCGTCAAGCGGCGCGGCACTGTTACGGCTGAGGAACTCGATCGCCATTGCCGCGAATCCGGCCTTGCCAACTTCCGCCGGCCGCGCCGGTTCGTCTTCGTCGAGGCTATCCCGAAATCCCCTGTCGGCAAGCTGCTGCGCCGCCTTCTGGTGGCCGGTGAGTACACCGAAGAACGCATTCCCGAACATCAGTGAGCGGCCAGAACGCCCCCAGACCCACGAAAGGAAAATCCATGACTGAACAAGCCGCATTCCAGGACCCACGCCTCGCAGAGCTCGACGGATTCACCGTCACGATCGATGCGGCGCGCCAGCGCGCCGACATCACGCTCGACCGCCCGCCCTACAACGTCGTCTCCATGGTGGCGCGCGATCAGTTGCGCCTGGTCTTCGAGGCCCTCGAGGAGGACGATCGCGTGCGCATCATCGTCGTTGCCGGCAAGGGCGAGCACTTCTCGTCCGGCGGCAACATCAAGGGCTTCCTCGAGGCAAGCCCGGAGCACGTCTCCCACCTCGCCTGGAACATCGCGGCACCGGCCCGCTGCTCCAAGCCGGTGATCGCTGCAAACCGCGGCTATTGCTTCGGCGTCGGCTTCGAACTGTCGCTCGCCTGCGACTTTCGCATTGCGACGGATACCACGCGCTACGCGCTGCCTGAGCAGAAGCTCGGTCAGATCCCGGGTTCCGGCGGCTCGGCCCGCTTGCAGAAGATGGTGGGCGTCACCCGCACCAAGAACATCGTGATGCGTTCGAAGCGGATCACCGGCCAGGAGGCTTACGACTGGGGCATCGCCTCGGAAATCGTTGCGGATGCCAATCTTGAAAAAGCCGTGGATGCGCTCGTCGAGGAACTGATCGGCTTTTCGCCGCTTGCCCAGCGCACCGCCAAGAAGCTCCTGAACGACACCGACGACGCGCTGCTGTCGACGGCCATCGAACTCGAGGGCCACTGCTACAGCCGGCTTCGCACATCGGAGGATTTCCGCGAAGGTGTGCTCGCCTTCCACGAAAAGCGCGCGCCGGCCTTCGTCGGGCGCTGAGGTATCGGCCGGGCGGGAACCCGACTGCATTTTCCGCGAGGAGGGAGCGGCCTCGGATCCGCTTCGGGAGGATTGAAAATGGACACGATACAGCAGACCACACAGGAAAGACGCCTTGTCGAACGGGGACCCGGCCTTGCGTCGGGTCTGCGCGACCTGCCGAAGCATCTCGGCATCAAGACGATGAGCGCAGGCCTCGTCGCCGCCATCTTCGGCTGCTCCGGCCCGGCTCTGATCGTCATCGGCGCAGCCGAGGCAGGCCATCTGTCCAATGGGCAGACTGTGGCCTGGCTCTTTGCGATCTACGTGCTTGGCGGGATCATCAGCCTTCTGCTTGCACTCTACTACAAGCTGCCGGTCAACGGCGCGTATTCGATCCCGGGGGCGGCCCTCGTCGCCGGATCGCTTGCGACCATTCCGTTCAACGAGGCTGTCGGCGCCTTCATCCTTGCGGGCGCGCTTGTCCTGCTGCTGGGTGTCACCGGGCTCATCGGCAAGGTGATGCGTTGGCTGCCGATGCCCATCGTCATGGCGATGATCGCCGGCGCCTTGATCCGCTTTGCGACAGGCGCCGTGACCGCGCTCGGCACGGCGCCGCTGATTGCCGGCGCAGCGATCCTCGCCTTCTTCGTCTCCATGCGGCTGTCGAAGACCATTCCGCCGGTGCTGGCGGCTCTCGTCGCCGGCCTGATCGCGGCGCTCGCGACCGGTGCGGTCGGAGGCGGCGCGGCCAACATCGCCTTCGCAGCGCCTGAATTCACGATGCCGGTGTTCTCCATCGATGCCTTCTTCGCGATCGCCATCCCGCTCGCCCTCCTCGTGATTGGCGCCGAAAACGCGCAGGCAACCGGCGTGCTGATGGCCGAAGGCTACCGGCCGCCAGTCAACGCGATGACCATCATTTCCGGCGTGGGCGGTGTGGCGGCCGGCTTCCTCGGCGGCCACAATGCCAATATCGCAGGCCCGATGACAGCCATATGCTCGTCCGAGCAGGCCGGCGAGAACAAGGAGGGGCGCTATGCCGCGACGGTTGTCAACGGCGTGCTCTTCGCCGCCTTCGGCCTCCTTGCCGGCGCCGCCGTTCCGATCGTGCTCAGCCTGCCGTCGGCCCTCATCGGCACCGTCGCCGGCCTTGCGATGATCGGCGTGCTCCTGTCCGCCTTCCAGAACGCTTTCGGCAAGTCGCTCGGCAATCAGACCGGCGCGTTCGTGGCGCTTGCAGTCGCCATGTCG
>NZ_JAEPRP010000114.1:0-23322 GCF_016652895.1 Ensifer sp. SSB1 | reverse complement strand
GACGCCTGCGCCAGCCCGCATCTGTCGCTGGCTGATCTCTTGAAGGCCGGCCTCGAAGGCATCAGGGCCGAGCTCGAACAGCCGCCCCTGATCAATTCCGACCCGTCCGATTTCTCGGCGGCAGAACAGGAGAAACTCGGCATCCGTCGCCTGCCCGCAAGCCTGCCGGAAGCGCTGGACACGCTTGCCGCCGATCCGGTCGTCACCGGTTGGTTCTCACGAGATTTCCTTGCCTGCTACGAGGCGATGAAGCGCAAGGAGATCGAGATCGTCGACGGGCTCTCGCCAGACGAACTCTGCGCCCGCTATGCGGCGGTCTACTGATTGACGGATGGGCAGCCCATGACCTCGACAACGGCCATCAAGAGCCTAGAGCCCGGCGCGCGACACGACCCGAGCGCACCGCTGCTGGCGATCGACGAACTGCCGCCTTATGCGGTCTTCAACCCGGACGGCACCTCGCCGATCCTGCTTCTGTGCGAACACGCAACAAACCGGATGCCACGCGCGCTCGGCGATATGGGGCTGCCGCTGCACGAGCGCCAGCGCCACATCGCCTGGGATATCGGCGCCATGGCGCTGGCTCAGCGCTTAAGCCTCAGCCTCGATGCACCATTGTTCTTCACCAACTACTCAAGGCTGGTGATCGACTGCAACCGGCCGCTTTCCGCCCCCTCGATGATCCCCGAGATCAGCGAGACGACGGAGATCCCCGCCAACCGAAGCTTAAGCGACGAAGAGCGGCAGCAGCGGATCGATACGCTGTTCACGCCGTTCGCTGAAGCGGTCAGCCGCCGTCTCGACCGGCTCGAGGGCGAAGGCAAGCGGCCCTTCGTCGTCGGCATCCACAGCTTCACGCCGGTCTATTTCGGCAAGCCGCGCCCCTGGCAGGCCGGCATCCTCTATCGTGACGCGGTCGATTTTGCCGGTTCACTGATCGGCGAGTTGGCCAGCGAAAGCCAGCTGACGATCGGCGACAACGAGCCCTACAACATCCATCCCGACGAGGATTATACCGTGCCGGTTCATGCCGACGCGCGCGGGCTGCCGGGCGTTCTGGTCGAGGTGCGCCACGATCTGATCGACACCGATGCAGGCGTCGCCGCCTGGGGCGAGCGCCTGACCCGCTGCCTGAAAGCCAGCATAGGGGAAGCCCGGTGACCCCACTCTACGACAGAGACCAAGCGGCAATCGCCAACCTGCAGAAGCTGCGCTTCTTCCCGCTTGCCGTGACCGGTGGCCGGGGCGCGAAGCTCACGGAGGAAAACGGGCATGAACTGATCGACCTCTCCGGCGCTTGGGGTGCGGCGAGCCTCGGCTATGGCCACCCGGCGCTGGTCGAGGCAATCTCCCGTGCGGCTGCAAATCCCGCCGGCGCCAGCGTTCTTTCTGCCGCCAACGGTCCGGCAACGGCGCTCGCGGAAAAACTGCTCGCGGCCTTTCCCGGGGCGGGCGACAACAAGGTCTGGTTCGGTCATTCCGGATCTGACGCCAACGAGGCCGTCTTCCGCGCTGTCACCAAGGCAACGGGTCGGTCAGGTGTCATCGCCTTTGTCGGCGCCTATCACGGTTGCACCATGGGTTCGATGGCCTTTTCCGGCCATAGTGTCCAGGCAGGTGCCGCCAAGGCCGACGGTCTGCTGTTACTCCCCTACCCCGATCCGTACCGGCCCTACCGCGAAGACCCGACGGGTGGCGCAATCCTCACCGAACTGCGCCAACACCTGGAATTGGCGCCCGAACAGTTCGCGGCCGCCTTCATCGAGCCGATCCAGTCCGACGGCGGCCTGATCGTGCCGCCAGCCGGATTCTTCAGAGCCTTTGCCGAGATCTGTCGTGAATACGGCGTGCTCGTCGTCTGCGACGAAGTGAAGGTCGGGCTTGGCCGCAGCGGCCGGCTGCATTGCTTCGAGCATGACGATTTCGTTCCCGACATCCTGACCATCGGCAAGGGGCTCGGCGGCGGCCTGCCGCTCTCGGCCGCCATCGGTCCGGCCAAGGTGCTCGATTGCGCAAACGCCTTCGCCATGCAGACGCTGCACGGCAACCCGATCTCTGCCGCCGCCGGCCTCGCGGTTCTCGAAACCATCGAGCGCGAGGGACTTGCGCAGGAAGCGGAGCGGAAGGGGCAACGGCTGCGTCAGGGCCTGCAGCGTCTTGCCGAGCGCCACCCTCTGATCGGCGACGTTCGCGGACGCGGGCTTGCCTGCGGGCTAGAGTTGATCACCGATCGGCAGAGCCGGACACCGGCTTCGCGGGAGACGGCCAAGCTCGTTTACCGCGCCTATGAACTCGGCCTCGTCGTCTACTACGTCGGCATGAACTCCAACGTCTTGGAGATGACGCCGCCGCTGACGATCACCGATCAGGACATCGACGCGGCGCTGGAGATCCTGGAGCAAGCCTTCGACGACGTCACCGCCGGTCGCGTTTCGGACACGGTGCTAGCGGACTTTGCCGGCTGGTAAGCCCTCGTCGGTGGCAGCAATGCCGCCGACGATGCCTTCTACCAGCCCTCTTCCAGCACCCGCGCCAGCATGTCGGCGAAGAAGTCGGCGCTCTCCAGGCTGAGGCAGAGCGGCGGCTTGATCTTCAACACATTCAGGTGGTCACCGGTCGGCTGCATGATGACGCCGAGATCGAGCAGGCGATCGCAGATCGCCGCCGTCTCCTCCGTCGCCGGCAACAGCGTTTCCCGGTCGCGCACGAATTCGACGCCGAGATAAAGCCCCATGCCGTGTACGGCGCCAATCAGCGGGAAGCGCTGCCCCAGCGCTTCGAGCCGGGCCTTGAGGTGACCGCCGACGACACGGGCATTCTCCGGAAGCCGCTCCTCCGTCAGGATATCGAGCACGGCCTGGCCGACGACGGAGCTTACGGGGCTGCCGCCCGAGGACGAGAAGAAGTACCCCTCCTTCTCCAGCGCGTCGGCGATCTCGCGGCGGGTGATGACGGCACCGAGCGGATGGCCGTTGCCCATGCCCTTGGCGACCGTGATGATATCGGGCACGACGCCCTGCTCTTCGAAGCCCCAGAAATAATCGCCGAGGCGGCCGTAGCCGACCTGCACCTCGTCGGCGATGCAAACGCCGCCACGTGCTCGTACCATGGCATAGACGGCGTCGAGATAACCTTTCGGCAGGGGGATGCCGCCGGCATTGCCGTAGACCGGTTCACAGATGAAGCCGGCGAGCCTCTCATCCTCAGCGTCCAGTTCGGTCAGCTTGGTGACGACGGAGCGGACATAGCTGTCCGTCGTATCGGCACCGCGGAACTCGCCGCGAGAGGTGTTGGGTGCGGTCACCGGATGCACCCAGGCCGGACGCGTCTCCAGCGCCTGCGGATTGTCTGCGATCGAGGTCGACACCGCATCGCTGGCGACCGTCCAACCGTGATAGGCCTCGAGTAGGCTCACGACATTGCGGGCGCCGGAATAGGCCCAGGCAAGCCGGAGTGCCAGGTCGTTTGCCTCCGAGCCGCTGTTGACCAGGAACACGGTATCGAGCCCCTCGGGCGCGAGCGCCGCGAGCCGCGTCGAGAACTCGGCGACGGACGCGTAGTGGAAGCGCGAATTGGTGTTGAGCAGCGACCATTGCCGACCCACGGCAGAGGCCAGGCGCGGATGTCCGTGGCCGAGGATCGTCACGTTGTTGACCATGTCGAGATAGCTGCGGCCCTCGACGTCGAAGAGATATTCCCTCCAGCCGCGTTCGATCTGCGGTGGTTTCAGGTAGTAGTTCTTCTGCGGCTTGGCGAAGTGCTGCTGCCGACGGCTCAGCAGCGCTTCGCTGTGCAGTTCCGGCGCATCGCATTCAAACCCGAGGACGCCGGTCGGCGACGGGCACAGGGCCTTCCAGGCCTCCGCCTGGTGCGGCATCACAAAAAGCGGCGGAACGAGACCATGCTCGCGGCAAAGCTGGACGCGGATCAGACCATAAGTCTGCTGCTCGCCCGATACGACGCCGAGCACTGCACCGGCTGCGGCGGTTTCCTCAATGTCGCCACCGGCTTCGACGCCTTCGAGGAACAGGCTCGCCTCGGCCCCTTCCAGAACCAACAGTCCATCCTGCCGGATGACGCGCCCCGCAAACGGGGCAACGATCTCGCGGCCCGCCTCCAGGCAGATGTCGACATGCAGCGCCAGCGTCGCGTCGGGCTTCGGCGACCTCAGTTGCGTTTCGGTCATCCGATATTCGCCATAGCGGGTGGTCGCGACACCGATCGCATGGGCGGCGTGCTGCAGCAGCGAGATCGGCAGTCCCTGGTGCTGCCAGCGTTCCTCAGGCAATAGCGGGCTGAGGATCGACAGGTCGATCTGGCGCACATCGGTCGGCCCAAGCCCCGGGATCAGGCTCTCTCCCGTGACAGACGTCGATGCAGGAGCGAGCCCAGTCGTGGCCAGGATCGCGTGCTCCATCAGTGCCGACGGAACCGAAGTCGCAACGTCGAAGATCTCCCGCTCATGCGCGGCGTTGCCCTCGACATAAGCGTTGTCAGGCTCACGGGAGAGCTGATGTTCGGAGCTCGCGACCAATACGGCGGCGCGGGCGACGATCAGCGGCCAGAGCGCCCTCAGTTCCACTTCGGTCAGCGGACACGCGGCATGAAACGCCTTGACCGCCGGCAGGATGAACCACGGATCGCCGTCGGCGTGATGCAGCAGCGAGGCGCAGGTCACGGCAAGTTCGGCAACCAGCCACCCCTTGAGGATATCGCCGAAATCGATCACCCCGTCCGGGATCGCCCGACCGGATGCATCAGGCTGGCTCACCACATTGTCGTCGGTCACATCGTGATGGATCGCCTGTATGCGCAGTTCCGCCGTGAGTGGCTGCAGACGCCGCATCGCGCCGACCATGATTTCGGCGATGCGCTTCTTGCGCTGCTGGTCCGGCATGTCGGCCAAGAGGTGAAGGACGACGGGACCGGCTCGGCGCAGGTCCCATTGCAGTTCGCGTTCAAGCCCGGGATGCTCGAAGTCCTGCAGCGCGGCGGCCAGCCGCCCGGCGAGCGCACCGAGCGCGGACACGGCTTCACGCGAGAGATGCTTGCGCCGGGTCAGCGGTTCGCCATCGAGAAAACTTAACAGGCGGATCCGGTAGTCCTGCTCGCGGACGGTCACGCTCTCGATCGCCTCGCCCTTGAGCGAAGACACGACTTCCGCAACGCGCGCCGACGTCAAGCGATCGGAAAGATGCTGCAAGGCCGCATTCTGCGCTTCCAGTTCGAGCGGTCCATATTCCGCGCGGCAGATTTTCAGCACATAGCGCTGCTCGCCGGTATCGATGCGATAGTTGCGGTCCTGCTGGCTGCCGAGTTCGCTGATCGTGCCTGACAGACCGTAGTGCTCGGCTAGCAACGCCCGCGCCTCTTCGGCACTGATATCGGGCCTGGCCAGCTCGGTGCGAAGCTTCAGCGCATCCTCAACCATGATCTCGTCATCCTCCCATTCGGCGGTCGATCCCCCGAATCGACCGGAATAATGTCGAGATTAGAGCGGGATGAGGAAAAGATGTGCGGTTTTTCTGCTGAAGCCCGATCCCGATCTACTGCGACATGCCCTCAAGGCGATAGCGGGTGCCGGGATAGAGCAGACGTGCCGTCGTCACATTGGCCGCCTCCGACCAGGTACGGCGCCGGATCATCAGACAGGGTTCGTTGCGGTCGATGCCGAGCAGCTTGCATTCCCACAGCTGCGGCGACACCGCCTCGACGATCTGTTCGGTGCGCGTGATCGGCGCGACCGCAGTGAGATAGGCATTCGGCGTCATCGTTCGGAAATCCTGCTCAAGATAACGCGGGCAGGTCGCCGGATTGACGAAACGATCCTCGATCTGGATCGGCAGGCCGTTTTCCGAATGCACCATGATCGAATGGAAGACGCGCGCGCCGGTGGCAAGGCCGAGCGCATATCCGATCTCCGGCGTCACCACCTCTTCCTGAAGGAGCGTCATCAGCGACGTGTGGGTATGGCCGCGCTCATGAATTTCGTCGGCGATGTTGCGGACTTCCAGAAGCGCGGTGCTGCCCTTGTGGGCCGCGACGAAGGAACCAACGCCCTGCACCCGCGTAATCGCGCCCTCGGTTGCCAGTTCTCTGAGCGCCCGATTGGCGGTCATGCGGCTGACGCCGAGGTCGGCGACGATTTCGTTTTCCGAGGGGATGCGATGATGGGCGGGCCACTCGCCGCTCTCGATACGGCTGCGGATGAACTGTTTCACCGCCTCGTAGCGCGGCACCGGACCATCCTCGAAGGCGGCCATATCGTTCCGTTTTCCCAGTGCCGCCATCGGTTCAAGCCCCGCCTTTCCAGAATGCCGAACAAATCATGCGCATTCGCCCAAGAATCTTTTCGTTCATTTCACGCTTGCGCGCCAGCGTAAAATATCTATAGTTCCATATACAACTACGTACAGGAAAATGCACATGGCTAGTTTTCCCGTCAACCGGATCTTTGCAGAACGGGCGCTCCTGCCCGGCGGCTGGGCCCAAAACGTCGCGATCTCGCTCGACCCATCGGGCCGGATTGCGACGGTCGAGACCGGCAGCACCGCCGCCAATGGCGACGAGCGTGCGGCCGGGCCGCTGATCCCGGCAATCGCCAACCTTCATTCCCACGCCTTCCAGCGCGCGATGGCCGGCCTTGCCGAAGTGGCGGGAAGCGGCGACGACAGCTTCTGGACCTGGCGTGAGGAAATGTATCGCACCGTCGGGCTGGTCAATCCTGACGACGTCGAGGCGATCGCCGCCAAGCTCTACATGGAAATGCTGAAGGGCGGTTTCGGCCACGTTGCCGAATTCCACTACCTGCACCACCAGGCAGATGGCACCCCCTATGCCGACCCGGCCGAGATGTCGCTGCGCATTCTCGCTGCCGCCCGCACGACCGGCATCGGTCTCACTCACCTGCCGGTTTTCTACGCCCACGCCAATTTCGGCGGCGTGGCGCCAAATGCCGGCCAGCGGCCGTTCCTGCATGATCCCGATCGCTTCCTGGCGCTGCTTGAGCGCCTCGATCCGCTCTGCCGCGAAGCCGACAACACGCTCGGCTACGCCATCCAGTCGCTGCGCGCAGCGACGCCCGAGGAGATGCGCATCATCCTCGATGCGGCACCCGTTGCCGGCCCGATCCACATCCATGTGGCCGAGCAGACCAAGGAAGTCGACGACAGCCTCGCCTGGAGCGGCCGCCGCCCGGTCGAGTGGCTGCTTGATGAAATGCCCGTCGACGAACGCTGGTGCGCAATCCACGCAACGCATCTGACGGAAACCGAACGGCAGCGTCTGGCCGGTTCCGGCGCGGTTGCCGGCCTCTGCCCCGCAACCGAGGCCAATCTCGGTGACGGCATTTTCCCGGCGGTCGATTTCATGGCCGAAGGCGGGGTCATCGGCGTCGGCACCGACAGCCATGTGGCGACCAGCGTCGCCGAGGAATTGCGCCTGCTCGAATACGGCCAGCGCCTGCGCGACCGCCGCCGCAATCGGCTGGCGACCGGCTCCGGCGCCTCGATCGGCCGAACCATTTTCGACGCGGCGCTCAAGGGCGGCGCCCAGGCGGCCGGTCAGAAGGTGGCCGGCATCACCGTCGGCGCGCGCGCCGATTTCGTCGTGCTTGACGGCAGCAATCCCTACATCGCCGCCGCCACCGACAACCAGATCCTCGACCGCTGGCTCTTTGCGCTCGGCGGCGAGACTGTCCGCGACGTCATGGTCGCGGGCGCGTGGAAGATCCGGAACGGACGCCACGACCGGGAGGACGATATCGACCGCGCCTTTGCGCGGGTGCTGATGAAACTGAAGTAATCGTCAAAGCCAAAAATCAAATCAGGGAACAGCTTAATGTCGATCAACAAACTGAAACTCACGCTAGCTGCAACCGGCCTCGTGTTTGCGGCCTCCACCGGCAGCGCCAGCGCGTCCTATTGCGGCGACGGCAAAACCGTCATGTTCGCCGGCATCGATTGGGAAAGCGGTGCGTTCATCACCGAAGTGATGAAGACCATTCTTTCCAAGGGCTATGATTGCCAGGTGGATTCGATCCCCGGCAACTCGGTGACGCTGGAACAGGCAACCGCCAACAACGACGTGCAGATCTTCGCCGAGGAATGGCTTGGCCGCTCCGACGTCTGGAACAAGGCGGTCGAGGAAAAGAAGGTGGTCGCGGTCGGCAAAACCTTCGTCGGCGCCAGCGAAGGCTGGTTCGTACCGGAATACGTCATCAAGGGAGACGCCGCCCGCAATCTCGAGGCCAAGGCGCCGGACCTGAAGAACGTCTCGCAGCTTTCCGATCCGAAGATCGTCGAGCTCTTCGCCGATCCGGAAGAGCCGAGCAAGGGCCGCTTCCTCAACTGCCCATCGGGCTGGACCTGCGAGGGCGTGAGCTCCGCCAAGCTCGAAGCCTACAAGCTCGGCGAAACCTATGTGAACTTCCGTCCGGGCACCGGCACGGCGCTCGATTCCGCCATCACATCGGCCTATCTCCAGGGCGAGCCGATCCTCTTCTACTATTGGTCGCCGACCGCGATCATGGGCAAGTTCAAGCTCGTGCAGCTCGAAGAGCCGGCCTATAGCGAAGAATGCTGGAAGGAGCTTTCGAGCGCCAACGGCAAGCGCGAACAGGGCTGCGCCTTCCCGTCGGTCGACGTTTCCTACGGCGTCAACAGCACCTTCGCTGAGGAAGCCCCTGAAATCATCGCCATCCTCGAAAAGGCGACCTTCCCGCTCGAAGCCGTCAACGGCAGCCTCGCCTACATGGCCGACAACAAGGTCGATGCGCCGGCAGCCGCCGCCGAGTTCCTGAAGACCAAGGCCGACGTCTGGGGCAAGTGGGTTTCGGACGAAGCCCGCGGCAAGATCGAAGCCAGCCTTAAATAATCGCGACACATCGCCGGCTCGGGCCTCGTCATCGCGTCCAAGCGACGCGTGAGCCTGAGCTGGCGGTTGGCCACAATACCCGAGGCAAGCGCCGTCGGTGGCTCACCATGTCCGCTGGCAGCCCGAGCAAGGAACGCGTCCGATGTTTCCGGATTCTCTCAATCTCTCCATTCGCGGGCCGGTGAACGATTTCATCCAGGCACTGGTCAGCGGCTATGGCTGGGTCTTCAAGGCGATCAGCGCCGTCATTCTGAAAGCCGTTCTGTTCATCGAATGGATCCTGCGCGGCCTGCCCTGGTGGGTCGTCATCCTCATTTTCATGGCACTCGCCTGGCAGAGCTCCAAGCGCTGGGGCCTGACGGTCGCCGTCGGCGTACTGCTGTTCTTCGTCGGCGTTCTCGGCCTCTGGGACCTGACGATGCAGACGCTGGCGCTAATGCTGATGGCAACGATCGTCTCGGTCGTCATCGGCGTGCCCATGGGCATCTTCGTCGCCAAGAGCCGGACCGCGCGCAGCATCACGCTACCGGTGCTCGACGTCATGCAGACGATGCCGAGCTTCGTCTACCTGATCCCGGCGCTGATGCTCTTCGGCCTCGGCAAGGTGCCGGCGATCCTCGCCACCATCATCTACGCCGTGCCGCCACTCATCCGCCTCACCGATCTCGGCATCCGCCAGGTCGACCATGAGGTGGTGGAAGCGGCGACCGCCTTTGGCGGCAGTCCCAACCAGATCCTCTTCGGCGTCGAGCTGCCACTCGCCACGCCGACAATCATGGCCGGCCTCAACCAGACGATCATGATGGCACTCTCGATGGTGGTCGTCGCGTCGATGATCGGCGCCCGCGGCCTCGGCGAGCAGGTGCTGAACGGCATCCAGACGCTCGATGTCGGCAAGGGGCTGGAAGCCGGCATCGGCATCGTCATTCTCGCGATCGTACTCGACCGCATCACGCAAGGCTTCGGCAAGAGCCGGACGGAGGATCCCCGCAATGGCTGATATCGAGATCCGCAACGTCTACAAGATCTTCGGGCAGGACGCGAAAGCCGCACTCGCCATGGCAAAAGAAGGGCTGAACAAGTCCGAGATTCTCGCCCGCTCCGGCTGCAGCATTGGCCTGAACAAAGTCAGTCTGACCATCGGCGCCGGCAAGATCTTCGTGATCATGGGCCTTTCCGGCTCCGGCAAGTCGACCCTGGTGCGCCACATCAACCGGCTGATCGAGCCGACCAGCGGCGAGGTCATGTTCGACGGCAGCAACATCCTGACGCTGGATGCCAAGGCGCTGCGCACCTTCCGCATGCACCGCGTCAGGATGGTGTTCCAGAGTTTCGCGCTGATGCCGCATCGCACCGTGCTGCAGAACGTCGTTTACGGCCAGCGCGTGCGCGGCCTGCCCAAGGCCGAGGCCCGCGACATCGGCATGAAATGGATCGAGACGGTCGGTCTTGCCGGCTACGACGCCAAGTTCCCGCACCAGCTCTCCGGCGGCATGAAGCAGCGCGTCGGCCTTGCCCGTGCGCTTGCCGCCGATACCGACGTGATCCTGATGGACGAGGCCTTCTCGGCCCTCGACCCCTTGATCCGCGCCGACATGCAGGACCAGTTGCTGCAATTGCAGCAGAACCTTTCAAAGACGATCGTCTTCATCACCCACGATCTCGACGAGGCGCTGCGCATCGGTTCGGAAATCGCCATCCTCAAGGACGGTCAGGTGGTGCAGGTCGGCACGCCGGACGATATTCTGCAACGGCCGGCCAACGATTATGTTGCCCGCTTCGTGCAACGCCGACAGGGACGACCGGAAGCCCATGAATGAGAATGTAACCCTCGATGCACCGTTGACCTGGAGGCAAATCGCGGCGGTCGCCAACGGCGCACCGCTCGCGCTTTCCGACGCAGCAAGGCAGCGCATCGTCCATGCCCGCCAGATCGTCGATGCGCTCGTTGCGCGCGGCATCCGCGGCTACGGCATCAACACCGGCGTCGGCGCGCTTTGCGACGTCGTCATCGACCGCGAGAACCAGCAGGCGCTGTCGCGCAACATCATCTTGAGCCACGCCTGCGGCGTCGGCTCGCCGCTCGCCCGGCCGGAGGCCCGCGCGGTGATGGCTGCCCAGATCGCCAACTTCGCCCACGGCTATTCCGGCGTGCGCGTCGAAACGGTCGAGGCACTGCTTGCGCTCCTGAACGCCAACCTCATTCCCGACATCCCCTCGCGCGGCTCCGTCGGGTACCTCACCCATGCGGCGGCGATCGGCCTCGTGCTGATCGGCCACGGCACCGTCGATGACGGCAAAAGCAAGATCGGCGGCGCCGAGGCGCTGGCGCGAGTCGGGCTAAAGCCGCTCACGCTTGAGGCCAAGGAAGGCCTGAGCCTCGTCAACGGCACGCCCTGCGCGACCGGACTTGCGGCGCTGGCGCTATCGCGCGCCGCCCGCCTGTTCGACTGGGCGGATGCGGCGGCCGCCATGACCTATGAAAACCTCGGCAGCCAGGCGAATGCCTTTGCCGCCGTCCCGCTGGCGCTCCGCCGCTCGAAGGGTCTCGAAGAGGTCGGAGCCTCGCTGCGCGATTTTCTCGCCGGCAGCCCGATGCTGGCAGAAACCGCCGGCACCCGCACGCAGGATCCCTTGAGCCTTCGCGCCGTGCCGCATGTGCATGGCGCTGCACGCGATGCGTTCGCCCAGGTCGCCGAAGTGGTCGATCGCGAACTTGCAAGCCTCACCGACAATCCGGCCGTGTCCGGCACGCCTGAGGCGCCGGAGGTGCATTCACAGGCGCACGCGGTGGGTGCTGCCCTTGGCCTTGCCATGGACAGCCTGGCGGTCGCCGTCGCCGAGGTCGCGGCCATTTCCGAGCGCCGGATCGACCGTCTGGTCAATCCGCTGGTAAGCCGCCTGCCGGCCTTTCTCGCCGGCGACAGCGGCGTTTCCTCCGGCTTCATGATCGCACAATATACGGCAGCTTCCCTTGCCGCCGAAAACCGGCGCCTGGCCGCACCCGCCAGCCTCGACGGCGGCATCACCTCGGCGCTGCAGGAGGATATCCTCACCCATGCGACACCGGCGGCCTGGAAGACGCTTGCGATCGCCGACAATCTCGAAACGATCCTCTCGATCGAACTGCTCGCCGCAGCGCAAGCCTACGATCTGCAGCCGAGAGGTCGCGCGGCGCGCACCGATACGCTCTACCAGCGCATCCGCTCGAAAATCCCTGCCTATGCCGACGACCGTCCACTGAACGGTGATTTCGCCTGCATGCGCACCTTGATCGAAGAAAGCACGCCATGAAGATTCTGCGCGCCAGCAACCACAAGCGCATGCCCTGGAAGAACGGCGGCGGCGAGACGGTGGAGATCGCCGTCTTTCCTGAGAGAGCTTCGCTCGGCGATTTCGACTGGCGTGTGAGCATGGCGACGGTCGCCACCGACGGCCCCTTCTCCAGTTTCCCCGGCATCGACCGTACGCTCTCGATCCTTGAGGGCAAGGGCATGCGGCTGATGATCGAGGGCCGCGAGCCGGTCTTGATGACCGGCGAGACGGCACCGCTCCCCTTCCCGGCCGACGTGGCAACCTCGGCGACGCTCGTCGACGGTCCGATCGTCGATCTCAATGTCATGACAAGGCGCGGCAAGCTCGCGCACTCGGTTCAGCGCCTGGCGATCGACCATCCGGAGACAACGGAAGTCGGCGCAGCAACGACTCTCCTGCTTTGCCATAGCGGTGCCGTGCGAGTGACCGCAGGCGAGACCACTGCCGACCTCGTAGCGGGCGACACGGCGGTGCTCACGGACGCAACCGCCGTCACCATCGAACCGGCGGCCTCCGCCGTCCTCTTCCTGATTACCATTGACAAGCCGGCCGTCTGATCGGGCGCCGGCTCTGTCGGCTCAGCCGCGCTTGAGATGCAGCAGCGGATAGGGCCGGCCCGCATCGTCGACAGGCGAACGCCCGACCACCTCAAAACCCATCCGCTGATAGAAACCGGCGCCCGACACATTCTGCTCGTTGACGTCGACCGTCAGCACCGGATGCAGGCTCATCGCATGCTCGATCAGCCGCCGGCCGACACCTGCGCCGCGCGCGTCGGCGTGGACGAAGAGCGAGTCGATCTGCGCCCCGCTCATGCCCATGAAACCGAGCGCCTGGTCATTTTCGTCCGCTGCAATCCAGAACTCGGCGGCCGGCAGATACTGGTCGCGCACCAGCACCTCGATTGCAGCAAAATCCTCCGGCGCCAGGAAATCATGGGTGGCGAGAACGGCGCTGCGCCAGATCTCGAAGGTGCGCGGAAAATCGTCGGGACGAGAGGGGCGAATGGAAATGGTCATGCAACAATCACTTTGGAAATGAGACGCCGATCGGAATCGCGGCACTTCAGGCTTGGCCGAAGCAGCGCGTGGGGCGCCAGAGGTGAGAATGTCCGAACCTGAATCCGGTCCGGCAACAAGCGCGCACCATAGTCGGGCGCGCGCCGATCGCAAGCCGTTTGGCCATTCGTGCTTTTGAGGCAACGCCGGTTAAGTTTTCGGTAACCATATCTCATGTTCCCCGGGGAACAGCACAATTGACGCCACACGATAGTCTGCATGTCACGGTTCTTAACCACACATCAACGAACGCAGGGACTGGAGGACAAGGACATGATCAAAACCGCTTTCGGCGTCAACGTCACCGTACTGGTCTTCTCGATCACCGTGATCGCCATCATGCACTTCGCCCTGTCCCAATATCGCGCAGCCGAAATCGCCAACATCGACCTGCCGGACTACACCACGATCACCTCATCGATCAGCAGATAATCTTTTCGTTTTCTCAGTTGGGCGTTCGTAAAGTCACGGCGAATGCGACGTTGCTGCCATGAGCGACCGTCCCGGTCGGTGTCGTTTACATTCCGCCAACACAATCCCAGAGCCTTGCAACCGCAGCTGGCGCGCCTTTCAGGTCGACCTTGACCTCAGCGTCACCGACGCGGAGCATGAGTTGGACGCTTTGCTCGATTAGCGCCTGGAAGCCATCCTCCTCACCCCCGCCGCGCGCGACCAGTTGCTGCGGCGTGAGAATTACGACGCTGACTGCGGGATACGGCTTGCCATCGAAAAGCAATTCGGCACTCGGAGGCGTCTCGGTCTTGAACGACCAGGCGTCGTTGTAGAATCCAAGATCAAATGCCCCGTTGACGTTCGCATAGACCATGAAGGTGGTTGCGCCATCGGTGTCTCGCGACAGCACGCAGCCATTCGCGCTGTCGCCCTTCAGGCGCGAACCACTCCAAACGCCGAACTTAAAAGCGCGATCCGTGGCGTCCTTGGCAGTCTCCTCGATCCCATAGTTGAGGACGTTCGGCGGCGTACCATCCGTCCTAAATTGCAGGACGTAGGCACCTTTCTCGGCGTCAGAACCTTCGCATTTGGTCACCGCCGGTCCTTTGAACGGATTTTCATAGAAACAGGAACCGGTCACGTCTTTCGAGCTTATAGGTCCGCCATCCTTGCCGCCGTTCACGATGACCTTGTCGACACTCTGCAGCTGGCTATCGGCGTCCGGCTTCTCGCCTTCGATGCCGCTAAAGGTGATGGCGCCGCCGGAGCCGATATTCACTGTGAAGCCCGTCCGGCCGGTGCGGTAAATCGACTGGATCAGCCGCCCCTCGCACGTGTTCGTCATATCTTCGCCAGCGACGACCAAGCGTTCGCAGGTGCCAGTCACCATCGCCACGCCATTCAGATCACCCATCCCTTGCGCGGCAGCCGGCACACTGACAAGGCTGCCCATCGTCATGGTTGCAGCCAGCAGGCCAAAGCAGAGGATCGACGTCGCACGCATTCTTGTCTCCACAAATCGCCCGAATATCCTAGGTTGCAATCAACCTACAAAGCCAGCGACTGGTCCGCCAGTGGCGTCGTCACCTGTATGAAGTGGATTGGGCGATGGATTATGATACGGAACGCTGATCGGTGAACCAGCGCTTGGAACAAGCGCGAGAAGAACGTGCAGAAAGGCCCAGACAAATGACGGACCCGCAAAACGAGCTGAAGCTCAGTGCCTTCAAGTTCCACGAACAGGCGGTCCGCGCATTCGTCGGTGGCAAACAGCTGACACTCGATGCCCTCGAACTCGGCGGCGAAATCCTGGTCGTGCTGACGTGGCTCGGAAACGCCGAACGAGGCCTGCGCAAGCCGGAATATGTCCTGCCCTTGAGCGCCGTGACACACCAGGACCTGCGCAACGATCTGGACGCAAAATACAAATGGGCCATCGCCACGCCGCTGCCCCAATCGCTTTTCGACGGCACCGCATCACGGCCGTTCAGGAGGCAGTTCGGGGTCAAGAGCGGGCCGGCACTGACATTGCCGCTGACGCCGACGAAGCATTGAGGCTGGAGGCCCCTGCCAACAGGGGCCTTTGCATTTTTGAAATGCTCTTGCCGCAGTGCGGTAGCCACTCGCCTTTCACCTTGTCTGGCGAATGTCGGCAAGCTGCATCAGCGATAGGAAGAGAGGGCATAGCAAACCGCGGGCGCGCCGGTCTGTGAGGAAGCGCCACTATAAAAGTACGTATTCCGGAAGCCCAGTTGCTGCACGTAAACTTAGAAGAAATGGTAGCGGAGGAGGGATTCGAACCCCCGACACAAGGATTATGATTCCTCTGCTCTAACCTACTGAGCTACTCCGCCGGGTACCGCGTCAGCGCTTCGAAGTGGAAGCCGTCTTGACTGGACGGGCGGCTTATACGGCCCGCTTCCGGCCAGTGTCAAGCCAAGTCTCCGGGAAAATGTGAAGTTTTCACAACAGCCCGGAAATCAAGGGCTTCAGGCGGCTGCCTGC
This sequence comes from Ensifer sp. SSB1, assembly GCF_016652895.1. NCBI lineage: Bacteria > Pseudomonadati > Pseudomonadota > Alphaproteobacteria > Hyphomicrobiales > Rhizobiaceae > Ensifer > Ensifer sp. SSB1. Next base: position 7,618 of record NZ_JAEPRP010000114.1, on the reverse strand, counting down.
GCCGAAAGCAGCGCCTTCAGAGCGGCTTCTGCGCTTGCTTCACGCTCCGATTTGCGAATGAACCCGCCGCCATAGACGCGCGCGTCCTCGCCGACGCCGGAATAAAGCGCGCAGGCCTGACCGGGCGCGATGCCGGCTTCGCCTTCGGCGAGCTCCACATAGATGCCCTCGTCGTCCATCGCGAGGACGGCCGGCGCCGGCTGGCGCGTGGAGCGCACCTTGGCGAAACACTCAAAGCCACATGCGGCTGCCGCCTCGACGTCTTCATCGCCGAGCCAGTTGACGTCGCGCAGATAGACGCGGCGCGTTTCCAGCGCTTCCTTGGGGCCGACGATGACGCGGCGCGAGCGCGCGTCGAGATAGACGACATAGAGCGGCTCGCCGGTCGCGACGCCGATGCCGCGGCGCTGACCGATGGTGTAGTGCAGGATGCCCTCATGCCTGCCGAGCACGCGGCCGTCGAGATGCACGATCTCGCCGGAGAGTGCGGCATTCGGCTTCAGCTTCGAGACGATGTCGCTGTACTTGCCCTGGGGCACGAAACAGATGTCCTGGCTGTCGGCCTTCTGGGCGACGACGAGGCCCATCTCTTCGGCGAGCTTGCGTGTCTCGGCCTTGGAGAGATGACCGAGCGGAAAGCGCAGATAGTCGATCTGCTCCTGCGTCGTCGCAAAGAGGAAATAGCTCTGGTCGCGGTCGGCATCCGTCGGGCGGTAGAGCGCCCGCTGGCCGGCGTAGCGCGGGTTCGGGCTCGGGCGCGAGCGGATATAGTGGCCGGTCGCCAGCGCGTCGGCGCCGAGCTCCTTGGCGGTCGCCAGGAGATCGGCAAACTTGACGGTCTGGTTGCAGGCGACGCAGGGGATTGGCGTCTCGCCAGCGATGTAGCTTTCGGCGAAGGGATTGATCACCGTTTCGCGGAAGCGCGCTTCGTAGTCGAGCACATAGTGGGGGATACCGAGCGTTTCGCAGACGCGGCGGGCATCGTCGATGTCCTGGCCGGCGCAGCAGGAGCCGGCACGATGGACGGCGGCGCCATGATCATAGAGCTGCAGCGTGATGCCGAGAACGTCGTAGCCCTCGCGTTTGAGCAAGCCAGCGACGACAGAACTGTCGACGCCGCCGGACATGGCAACAACGACACGCGTATCTTCGGGCTTGCGGTCAAAATCGAGACTGTTCACGGGATCCAATCCGGCCTTCGGGCGGCAACCTTGCGCCTGCCCTGTTTCACGCTTCATGCGATGCTTGGCCGAAAAACCCTCGGCTCACGGCATGCTCGGCTCTACGGCACCGCGCATCCTATGAGACGCGCAAAGGCAGCCGTAGCACTTTCATTCCCGCGACATATAGAAACTTGTCCGTCCGGCGGCAAGGCCGGCCGCCAAACCGGCGAAGCCGCGCGTCCTAAAGACGCGCCACGTTTCGGCGTCAGATCAGCTTCAGCCGCATGGCGCGGGCGATCGCCTGCATGCGGTTGACCGCATCGAGCTTGCGCGTCGCGCTCTTGAAATAGCTGCTGACCGTATAGGTCGAAATGCCCAGGATGATGGCGATCTCGTCACTGCTCTTGCCGGCCGCTGCCCAGCGCAAGCATTCGACCTCGCGGCTCGACAGTTTCTCTCGTGCCGAACTGCCGGTGTCGAACGTGCGTTCCAGGCATTCGAAAAGCTGGACCAGTGTCAGATAGAGCGTCGCGCATTCGACACCCACCGGGGCCTCGCGCCGGCCTGACAGCATGGCTATGAAGGGATCGCCATTGCTGGTGTGCAGGAGCACGGCGAAGTGACGTGCCATCTCCGGGTGGGCGTGCAGCCGGTGCACCATCGCCTCGTCCACGGGCTTTGCGGCGACGTCCAGAAGTTCGGGCCCGCCGGTCACCGGCAGCTTCGTAAACCGCAGCCGCTCGACCAGCGTGCTCGACTGGAAGGTTTCGCAGGCATCGTATTGGCGCACCAGCTCCGACGGCCAGTTGCTGAGCACCAGCCGCTCGGAAAAGCGCTGCTGTTCGGCAAGCGGCATGCGCGCGATCATGAAATGACCAAAGCCATAGCGGGCGATCAGCCGCCGCATGAGATGCAGAAGTTCGTATTCGGTGCGGACGGCAGCCGTATCGACGTCCGAGAAAATGTCCGCCGTTTCAGCCTCGCGCAGCAAGGCCGGTTCGTTCGATTCCTTCATCTGCGATCACCACATCCCCAGGCGCCACCGCGCCCGGTCGAGAGAATACAAAAACGCCTCAGATCTCCTGAAGCATGAACTTCACCCCGGCAAACGAAATACAGCCGCCGCTACCGGCCTGTCCGCGCAAGAAACGCGTCCGGTTGTGAAAACTATGACGATGCACCAAGAATGATTGCGGGAGCGCACATACGACGCTCATCCTTATTTCAGCGCCTCGTTACCAAAAATTTTAGTTAAAGTGAAATGTGGTAATTGCATGGCTCCCATGACAATTCCGGGATAATCCAGGCTCTTCTCAAAGCAATTCACAAGGATAGGCGCACACAGCCCCGTGAATTGACCCGGGGCGGATCATCGATATGGCGCCTCGCCGAAGTGTCTCAAATTATGAGCAAATTGTTACTTGCTGCTTAGGCAAATGTTAAATGTGGCAGGCTAAGGTCACGGTCATATGGTCTTGAGTTTGTGTAGAGAGTCCCATGACCGAAATGATGCGACCACGCGTAAAATATGTCATCGGCCCCGATGGCAGCCCTCTGACGATTGCGGATCTGCCGCCGGCCAATACCCGGCGCTGGGTGATCCGCCGCAAGGCAGAGGTTGTTGCCGCCGTGCGCGGTGGCCTGTTGAGCCTTGAGGAGGCGTGCGAACGCTATACCCTCACGGTGGAAGAATTCCTGTCCTGGCAGTCCTCGATCAACGATCATGGTCTTGCCGGACTGCGCACCACTCGCATCCAGCAGTATCGCCACTAGTTCGCCCATTACAGGGCCATAGGTCGAGCGGCGGCTTCGGATTCCCCGGAGCCGCCGCCGTCGTTTTGCGTTCTGCGGCTGCTCGGATTGGTGCTTTTTCGGGAACAGTCTGTGTTTCCGGGATACCAGGTAGACGGATTCCGATTTCCGGAAATCTGCGCTAGCTTCCAGACAAAGAAACTGGTTCGCCAAGGAAGGCTGTCATGGAAATCGTACTCGAGGAAACTGGATCGCACGGCCGCTACTCGACCGTGGTCGAGGGGCACACCGGGGAAATGACCTATTCGCGGACGTCTCCCCAATTGATCATTGTCGATCACACCCTCGTTCCGGACGCCCTGCGCGGCAAGGGTGTCGGCCAGGCGCTTGCCAGACATGCGATCGAAGAAGCCCGCAAAGGCGGCTGGAAGATCATCCCGCTCTGCCCGTTCATGAAGGCGCAGGCGGTGCGGCACCCCGAATGGCAGGACGTCATCCAGGGATGAGACGCGACTGAGATCCGGCCTGTCCCGATCTTCACAAATTCAAACCGATCTCAAAATGAGAAGACCCGCCCGAACGCCATGGCGTCGGGCGGGTCTCATTGTCTTGTCACGATCGTGCCGGATCGGGTCATGCCAAACGCATGACCCGACAAGGCTGGAAATATCATCCCCGAAACCGGCAACCAGCCGGACCAGCCCACAAATCCCCCAGACCGGAACCGACCTGGGGTCAAACCGTCCGTTGGATCAAGGCGTTGCGGCTCCGCTGCGCCCGATCGAGGCGCAAGAGCCGCAGCTTATGCCCGCAGGCGGGTCGATGTGTCCCGCTCTTCGAGGGCCGCCGCCTTCGCGTATTCAGCCTGCACTTCTTCGAGCGCGAGTTCGGCAGCATCCTGCTGCGTCTTCAGTTCGCGAATGGAAACCTGAAGATTGTCGGCTCTCTGACGTGCGGCCTTGGCGAAGGTGGGATAGGCGAAGTGCTGGGGATCGGAGATACCCGACTTCTTTTCCTCGAAAATAATCTGATTTTCCAGATCCTTGGTCATCCGTTCGAACTCAGCCATCATCATCTGAAGCTGGTTCAGCTGACGCTGCTTCTCGCGGACCTGAAACTCCTTCAGGCGGACAAGGCTCTCACGTGCTTTCATACGCAATACTCCCGTGGATAACGAGACCCCGGTTACTGATTTGCCCCCAAGCCGGCCCGAACAGGACCGGAAACGAAAAATCTTCAGCGATATTAACAAAAGCCTACCGCTGGTAACCTTTCGTTTACGGGCATCGTTAATCATAGGCGTGATGATTTAAGGCTCCGTAAATGCTGAGGCACGAAATGTGACCGCCCTGGCATTAACGAGTCGGAAGAGTCAGATAGCGGCATTTCCTCATGTTTCACATGAGATTAACCGTTCGGGATTCACGTTTGAAATCAGGAGACTGCTAAAAATATTTAACAATCTCGATACACCTTGCCAGGGGGAATCAGAATTTGTTAACCATTTGGTGGCAGCCTCCAAATCAGGCAACGACTGGATCCGTATCGCGTAAGGGTGCCACGACGACCTTGGGCGGCGGAAAAGGGGAAGAATATGCGGGTTCTATTAATTGAAGACGACAGTGCAACGGCTCAGAGCATTGAGCTGATGCTCAAGTCCGAGAGTTTTAACGTCTACACCACCGATCTCGGTGAAGAAGGCGTCGATCTCGGCAAACTTTATGACTATGACATCATCCTTCTCGACCTCAACCTGCCGGATATGTCCGGCTATGAAGTCTTGAGAACGCTGCGTCTTTCCAAGGTGAAGACCCCGATCCTGATTCTTTCCGGCATGGCCGGCATCGAAGACAAGGTCCGCGGCCTGGGCTTTGGCGCCGACGACTACATGACCAAGCCCTTCCACAAGGATGAGCTGGTTGCCCGTATTCACGCCATCGTCCGTCGTTCCAAGGGTCACGCCCAGTCGGTCATCTCCACCGGCGAGCTGATCGTCAACCTGGATGCCAAGACGGTCGAAGTCGGCGGACAACGCGTCCACCTGACCGGCAAGGAATACCAGATGCTCGAGCTGCTTTCGCTGCGCAAGGGCACGACGCTGACCAAGGAAATGTTCCTGAACCACCTCTATGGCGGCATGGACGAGCCGGAATTGAAGATCATCGACGTCTTCATCTGCAAGCTCCGCAAGAAGCTTGCAAACGCTGCCGGCGGCGCCAACTACATCGAGACCGTCTGGGGCCGCGGCTACGTGCTGCGCGAGCCGGATGGTGCCGAGTACGCCGAAACTGCCTGATTTCCCGCCAGGGCTTGCACCGACCCCCGCATGATGCGGGCCCGACAATTGAGATTTTCACAGGACCCGCCGATTGAGGCGGGTTTTGTTTTTGGACGATCCGGTCGCGCGGCGCAGCTTCGCAGCAGCGCTCATCGAGCCTGCAAGGCCTCGGCCGCCAGCAAATCTCCCCTCCTCTCTCCTGTCGCACCCAACGTCGCTCGACGCCTGGCCTGGGTTGGCGGTACCAGACAACAAAAAAGCCGCGGCACAGGCCACGGCTTCGTATCATTTCGAAAGATCTTGGTTAAGGCGGCTCAGGCCGCCATCGACTGGCTGGCGAAAACGCTGGTCAGGATCTTGCGGTCGAAAGGCTTCAGCAGGAAGTCGTCGGCGCCTGCCCGCTTGCCGGCCATCATCTTCTTGAGATCCGCCTCGACGACACAGTAATAGATCCGAACCGCCGGACCGTTCGGAAGCCGTCGGATGTTGCCGATGAGTTCGAGCGCGCCATCCAACCCGGCGTCAATGATCAGGATATTCGGGAGCTCTGCTTCGCAGCGGACAAGCGCCTCGAGGCTGTTCGATGCCTCGTAAACCATGAAGCCCATGCCGGACAGGATACGTTTCCCAACTTTCCTGACCACATCCGAGCCGTCGGCAATCATCAAGCGCCGCATGTCCAACTCCCTTCGCAACTTACCTATACGCGTACTCGCAGGCTGGAAACAACTCTATACAAATTTGGGAAAGAATTCGTTACGGAGCTTGCTTAACTGCCCCTTTCTTTTCCAACCCAACCATCTGAAAACATTAATTTTTCCAGAACTGGACGCAAGCAATGAGAAGCGCGGCGCACGCAGGCGGCCCCACGGGAGGGCGCAGGGTCGCACATTTTCAGGGCCTGGAACGAAGTGCTTTCAGTCGAAAAATGAAACCTCAGGCTGCAACGCGAGTGGTGAAGATGATTTCTTCACCGGTCGATGCAACCTCAATCGTCATGCCGGCTTCCTCGCCGAGCAGCACGGTGTAATACGGTTGGATCGAATGCGCATCGACCGCTTCTTCCGGCGTGCCGGACAGGAGTTCCGTCAGTCTCGGCGGCACGCGCATCATGCGACCCTTCGCGACCAGGGTGAAGACAGCGTCGAGTTCCGGGTTCTCGAGCGTCACGTCGATCGAACCGCCGCGCGGGATCGCGCCGTAGGCGATGAGGAAGAGGTTCAGCAGCAGCTTGACCCGGTTCTTGGCGATGATCGCGCGCGGGCCGTGCCAGTTGACCTCGGTCTTCTTCTCGGCAGCCGCAAAATCCTTGGCGGCTTTTTCCGCTTCGCCGGTGTCGATCGACGCGCCAACCGAGCCGGAGGCACCGAAAGCGAGACGGGCGAACTTCAGGCGAACCGATGCGTTGAGCGCACTTGTCCGGATCAGGTCCATCGCATCCGCGTCGGCGCCGCCTTCATCAAGCAGTTCCAGGCCGTTGTTGATGGCACCAACCGGCGAGATGATGTCGTGGCAAACCCGGCTGCACAGAAGCGCGGCCAGATCGGGTCCCGTCAATGTCAGGTTCGGATTCGTTGCCATCGTGTATCCTTATTGGTTCCGCCGGCCCACCGCTTGGGGGCACGCGCCATCGTGACGCCGGTAAAGCCTCACGCGAAAAGACGCAAGTCATGGGCTGCCCGGCGCAGCCGTTCATCAGTGGATCATAATGACACCACATTTGGTAAACCGATTGTTAAGACCATCGGTTCAAATTGCATGGAATTGGTCCAGACCCTTCACTGGCCGCACAGTGATCTGACTGGCGGCCGCTGCAAACCCGCAAGCGAGCAATTTTCGCGCCTGACGGAGGAAACGATGCATCAGATCATGAAGGCAGCCACGCAGGCTTGCCGTGTTGTCCTGGCCACGGTGTTCCTGGTCGCTGCTGCCCAAACGACGGCGCATGCCCAGTCCGCGAACAACAGCCAATATACGATGCAGGAAATCGTCGACGCCGGCCACGGATTCTTCGGCGAAACCTCGGGCGGTCTGGCGAAGGTCGTCGAACGCGCCTTCGAGCGTTACGGCCTGCCCAACGGCTACATTCTCGGGCAGGAAGGCTCAGGCGCATTCATCGCCGGCCTCACCTACGGCGAAGGCGAGCTCAACACCAAGAACGCCGGCCAGCACAGCGTCTTCTGGCAGGGTCCGTCGCTCGGTATCGACTGGGGCGGCCAAGGCAGCCGCGCCATGATGCTGGTCTACAATCTGCCGAGCGTACCGGCCCTCTACAAGCGCTTCGGCGGTGTCTCCGGTTCGGCCTACGTCGTCGCCGGCGTCGGCATGACGGTTCTGACCGACGAGCAGATCGTCGTCGTTCCGATCCGCACCGGTATCGGCGCACGGCTCGGCGTCAACGTCGGTTACCTCAAGATGACCCAGA
>NZ_JAEPRP010000116.1:3703-23390 GCF_016652895.1 Ensifer sp. SSB1 | reverse complement strand
GCTGGGACGCACGGCTGATCGATCTGAGACAAGGCGCGACCTCCAAGACCTATTGCGACGAGTTTCTCGGCACGGCGCGCGACAACGGCGTCGAGGTGACCGAGCTTTCGACCCATCTGCAGGGCCAGCTGGTCGCCGTGCACCCGGCCTATGACGAGGCCTTCGACGGCTTTGCAGCACCGGAAGTGCGCGGCAACCCGAAAGCGCGCCAGGCCTGGGCGGTGGAACAGGTGAAGCTGGCGCTGACCGCCTCGAAGAACCTCGGCCTGAATGCGATGGCGAGCTTCTCCGGCGCGCTTGCCTGGCCTTTTGTCTATCCCTGGCCGCAGCGCCCGGCCGGTCTCGTCGAGGCCGCCTTCGATGAGCTGGCAAAGCGCTGGAAGCCGATCCTCGACCATGCCGAGGAAAACGGCGTCGACATCTGCTACGAGATCCACCCGGGCGAGGACCTGCACGACGGCATCACCTACGAGATGTTCCTGGAGCGCACCGGTAACCATGCCCGCGCCTGCATGCTCTACGATCCCTCGCACTACGTGCTGCAGTGCCTCGACTATCTCGACAACATCGACATCTACAAGGACCGCATCCGCATGTTCCACGTCAAGGATGCGGAGTTCAACCCGACCGGACGCCAGGGCGTCTATGGTGGCTATCAGGGCTGGGTCAACCGCGCCGGCCGTTTCCGTTCGCTCGGTGACGGCCAGGTCGATTTCGGCGCGGTGTTTTCGAAGATGGCCGCCAATGATTTCGCCGGCTGGGCGGTGGTCGAATGGGAATGCGCGCTGAAACATCCCGAAGACGGCGCGCGCGAGGGGGCCGACTTCGTCAAGCACCACATCATCCGCGTGACCGAGAAGGCGTTTGATGACTTTGCTGGCGCAGGCACGGACGATGCAGCCAACCGGCGCATGTTGGGGATTTGAATAGAGTTCAGCTGTTCAAGCTACTCTCGGCACTGGCACGCTCCCGTGGGGCGCTTAGATGCTGTCGGTTTAGGGCGGGGCACGGCCACAATACCGCGCCCCAAACTGCCTTTCCGGTGACGCCTCCGGTTACCGGGCTCTCTGCCGGCGCTCGTTGTCGCGCCAGTGGCGGATGTCCTGCGGGGCCGCCTTGCCCGCCCGTGGGCCGTGGATCGTGACTGAGCGCGAGGCGGCGGCTACGGAGAAGTCCAGCGCTTCCTCGATTGTCTGGCCCTGCGACAGACACCAGGTCAATGTGCCGCCGAAGGTATCGCCGGCGCCAGTGACGTCGACCACTTCGACCGGAAAGCCGGGTACACGAAGGATCGTGCCGCCGCTGCGGGCCTCGGCGCCATCTGCGGCCAGCGTGCGCACGACCCAGTCGATATCGTGCGCCTGCATCCAGGCGCCGATCATCGTGATGTCGTCATGGCCAAAGGCAGCGCGGAAGCCGACCTGATTGAAGATGACGACCGCAGCACCGGTAAGGTACGGCATGTCCTGCGGAGCGCAGCCGCCGACGTCGAGATCGAAGATGGCTCGGCGGCCATGCTGGCGGAGGTCCGCGAGAAGGTCGGCTTGCTTGACGACGCCTCGCTCCGTTCGCGCATGGAGACGGCGGACGCGATAGAGCGTCGTGTAGAGAAAGCCAGGTTCCCGCAAAGCGTCGAGAGCAGCGGTGTCGAGCCACATCGGCTGGTCGCCCATCTCCACCGTCAGCACGACATGTTCGCCATCGACGAGAAAGATGAAGTTCCGCGATTCGGGAATGGCGGGATCGATCAGCATGTGATCGACTCCGACGCCATTCTCTTTCAAATCGGCGATCAGCTTCTGCGACAGAGGGCTGTCGTTGAGCAGCGATATGAACTGCGTCTCTCCGCCGAGCCCCGCATGCACGACCGCAGCGTTCGCGATGGAACCGCCGGCTTCGGCCGGGAGCTCCTTGACCATGCCCTTGTCGGCGCGGCCCGGCCACCGATCGGCGGTGTAATATTCGTCGAGCGCGACGTCGCCGATGAAGAAGCTTGTCATACGACCACTCCTTCGGCTGGGACGGCTTGCACCAGCTTCGGGCCACCGGCCACCGGCACCCAGGGACTTTCGCCGAGGCCGCAAATGGCCATCCAGTAGTAGGGGGTCGGTCCCAAAACGCCACGGCAGGCGTCGTGCCAGACGTTACGGTCCATCACCACAGCTTGCCCGGGGGCGACGACGAAGGCCTCGATATCATTGCGATCCGGCTCCGCGGCATCCGATGCAGGGGCGACGGCGAGGACAACCGGTTCGGCGAGACAGAAGATTGCCTCTTCCGTTTGCGGATGCCGCTCCATTGCGCGGCAGTGCCAGGGCGCGCCGCCGCCGCGCGTAATGCCGAGATGGCCCGCGCCATCGATCACAGGCGTCTTGGAGAAGCCATCGTTCCATCCGTCACCGGCGGTCCAGACGACCTTGGGATCGGCATCGCCGGTCAAATCATAGACCTTGCCGTATCGTGCGAAATTGTCCGGCGTCACAGGCCGGGCGAAAACGCTGTCGGCCGCGCTCATGCCTCGCTCCTGATCGCCCGTACGACGCGCATCAATCCGGCGACATGGGCGGCCTCGACGCGGCCAGTATCCTTGTGGTCGTGCTTGAACCAGCTCCCGACGACGGCGCCGTCTGCTTTGGCCAATTGCTCGGCAGCATTGGCCTCGGTGAGGCCGGCGCCGATCAGGAGGGGTGTCGCGCCGCCGGTTGCGGCACGGAAGCGCGCGACCTTTTCGAGGTCGGTCTGCTGACCAGTGGCATCGGAGGTGACCACCAGGCCGTCGCAGCGTGAAGCCCCGATGCGCACGTCTTCCGATTCCGGCCGCCCGGACAAAACGGGCTGGTACTTGAAGCGAACGCCGCCGAGCAACAGCGCCGAAACGTCCTCGCGGCGTGCAGCGAGTACCGTTGCGAAGGGTTCGTCCGCGTCCGGTGGCAGATGGCCGGCGACAGAGTCCACCTGGATGAAGGAAACGGGATATTGTTTGGCAAGCACAAATGCACGTGCGTCGTCTCGCAGCACGTTGACGCCGATGCGCGTGCCGAGGTCGAACCCGAACAGCCGGTCCAGCACCCGCTCGACGTCTTCGGCGCCGCCGAAGTAGTTCTCGACGACAACCCCGTCCACGCCTTCGCCGGCCATGATGCGCGCCTCTTCCTCGGCCTGGGCAAGCTTGGCGGCGGGGTCGTCACCGGCCAGGTGCAGCATGCCGAGGATAGGTTTCGGGGTGGTGAAGGTGTCGCCGAAGCGGCTCATGTCTTGTTCTCCTGCATCGCGCTCGTCGGCGCGGTCTCGCGCCCCCAGCGCGTTGCGAATTTCATCTGGACGGCCGGCGAATAGACGATCGACGTGCGCTCGACCAATCGGTCGTCGGCGTCGAGAACATCCCCGCTGGCGCAAAGGTAGCCCGGCACGCCGGGCGCCGGGGCAAAGACCTCCTTCAAGCGTTCGGAAGGCGGCACGACGCTGAGCAGCAGTTCCGAACGCAAGGGGTGGCGGTCATAGTCGCGACGCAAAACCTCGTAGAGCGATTGCGTCGCGAAATCGTAGCGGTCGATACCCGGATAGAGGGCGAGATCGAGCTGTGACGTATCGACGTTCAGCCAGCTCACAATGTCGCCATTGGCAAGCCCGCGGGCGCGCACCAGCAGGAGCTCGCCATTCTCCACGCGATGTTCCAGCACCCGCGTCACCGGACGTTGGCCCTGGCGGCGGGCAAGTTCCGTAAAGCTCCCGAAGTTCCAGATGTTGTGGCTGATCGGACGGTGTGACACGATCGTGCCGCGACCGCGAACCTGCTGGACCAACCCTTCCGACACCAGAAGCGCCATCGCGTTGCGGACCGTGGTCCGGGCAATTCCGAACTGGTCGCGCATCTGGTTCTCCGAAGGAATGGCTTCGCCTTCGGAGAAATCACCGCTCAGGATCGCGGCGCGCAACGCCCGATAGAGCTGCCGGTAGAGCTGTTCGCTCGAATAGGAGTCGAGGCGCAGCCGGGACAGTCTGTCATCCGGGTTTTCACCGTTTGCGGTGGAGGCGTCTGGCGTGGAAGGGTGGGTCAAGTGAGGCTCCGGCCGAGGTTGACTACTTGGTGGCTCCGTTGATCTTGAACTCTTCGACGGCAGCTTGTTTCAAGCCGTAGCGGTCCAGGATCTGTGCATAAGTGCCGTCGGCCTTCATCGCATCGAGAGCGCCCTTGACTGCATCGCGCAGTTCACCATTCGCCTTGGCGAAGGCGATGCCGTAGTGGTTGACGTCACCCATTTCGCCGATCTGGTAGAACTTGTCCGGCTCCTGCTTCATCAGGTCGAGCAGACCCTCAAGGCCAATGACCGAAGCCTGGGCACGGCCCTGACGGATCTGCATGATGTGTTCGGCCTGGGTTGGGATCTGGATGACGGTGATCAGCTTGTCGGGCGCGCAGTTGGCCTTGCCGACGTCTTCCGCCCAGGTCACCCAGCTCGTGCCCGTCGCGACAGCCACCGTCTTGCCGCAGAGATCAGCTTCGTTCTTGATCTCGTCTTGCTGGTCTGCGGTAGAATAGAACACGTTGCCGGTCTTGAAATAGTCGATGAAGTCGAGCTGGGTCTGGCGCTCCACCTTGTCGGAGAACGCGGTCATGATCAGGTCCGACCGACCGGTGACGACCTGTGGGATCAATTGCGGGAACTCGACGTTCTGGAATTCTGCCGTGAGCCCCAGACGTTCGGCGATCGCCTTGGCGAGATCGATATCGAAGCCTTTCAGTTCAGTCGATCCCGCGTCGCTATATTCCATCGGCGGATAGGCAAGGCTGATCGTGACGTTCAGCTTTCCAGCCGCCCGCACCGCTTCCGGCAGAGCGGCCGCCAGCTTTGCGTCCGTAGCATGAGCCAGGCCGCCGGCAGCCAGGCTGATAAATGTTGCTGAGGTTAGCCCCAGAACCATTGGCAGCAGTTGTTTCATTTCCGTTCTCCCTCTTTTTGAACTCTTGTGATCAGGCCAGCACGCGGCTGAGGAAACTCCGCACGCGCGGGTCTCCGGGGCTGCTGAGAACCTGTGTGGGGGCGCCAATCTCGCGGATTTCGCCGTCGATCATCACGACCACACGGTCGGCGACTTCCCGGGCAAAGCCGATCTCGTGGGTGACGACGATCATGGTCGTTCCGCCCCGCGCCAAATTGCGCATGACTTCCAGCACCTCGCCGACAAGTTCCGGATCGAGCGCACTGGTCGGCTCGTCGAAGAGCATCACGCGCGGCTCCATGGCCAACGCCCGGGCGATCGCCACGCGCTGTTTCTGGCCGCCGGAAAGCTGCGACGGATAGCTCGTTGCTTTCGCGGCCATGCCGACCTGCTCAAGCAGGCTCATGGCGCGGGCTTCGGCTTCAGCGCGGTTCAAGCCGCGCACCACCATTGGCCCTTCGATGACGTTGCCGAGCACGGTGCGGTGCGCGAACAGATTGAAATGCTGGAACACCATGCCGAGTTGGCTCTGCTGCGCCCGGAGCCGCTTGACCGGCAGTTCCTGAAGCGCGCCGCGGCAGAGCTCGTAGCCCATGATCGCACCGTCGACCCAGACATAGCCGCCATTCGGTGTTTCCAGATGGTTGATGCATCGCAGGAAGGTGCTCTTGCCGCTGCCCGAGGGCCCGAGAATACAGAGCACCTCGCCGTAGGCGACTTCCAGATCGAGGCCCTTCAGGACTTCGTGGCTGCCAAAACTCTTGCGGATACCGACCGCCTTGACTGCGAGACTCATGCTTCCCTCGGGGCGACAGGACGACGGGCCCATCCTTTGAACCAGCGGCGTTGTCCGGTTGCGGGCGCTGCATCGCGCCCGAAATGGCGTTCGAGATAGTACTGACCAATGGAAAGAACCGTGGTTCCGGCCAGGTACCAGACGGCGCAGACGAACAGGAGCTCGATGACGGCACCGTTGATGAAGTAGATGCGTTGCGCCGCGTTCAGCATCTCGCCCATGGCGATGGTGGCGGCGAGCGACGAGAATTTCAGCATTCCGATCGCGCTGTTGCCAAGCACGGGCAGGATCAGCCGCAAAGTCTGCGGCAGGATAATGCGGCGCATCGTCTGTCCGGGCGTCATGCCAAGCGTGTGGGCAGCTTCCTTCTGGCCCTTGTCGACCGAGCCGATACCACCGCGCACCACTTCCGTCAGATAGGATCCCTCATTGACCCCCAGACCGAGCACGGCCGCAACAAAGGGCGTCACCACATCGACCATGCGGGCGTCGATGAGCCCGGGGATGTAGAGGCGCGGAAAGACTAGCGCGATGTTGAACCAGATCAGCAGTTGCAAGAGCACCGGCGTGCCGCGGAACACCCAGACGTAGAGCCAGGCGGCAAAGCGCAGGATCGGGTTTTCCGACAGACGCATGATGCCGAATGCGAAGCCAAGGAAGACGCCAAGTACCAGCGCACAGGCCGAAATCAGCAGCGTCCAGCCGAAGCCGGTGACGATGACGCCCGCCGTCAGAAACTGACCGGCCACCGTCCACTGGATTTGCCCGACGGCAAAGGCGCGGCCGATCACGGCAAGCAGCAGGATGACGAGGCAGCCGCTGACCCACCGGCCCGGGTGACGCAGGCGACGGATAGCGACGCCTGGACCGGGCAGATCTGCGAGTGGCAACGCGGACGTTGAAGTTGATTGAAAGTGGTGCATGGCATCCAATTGTAGGGTTAGGCCTACAACTTGATAGAAGCACGCTTTGAGGGAGTCAAGCTGGCTCTCTGAGAATATTTGCGGCTGTGCATATTCGCGCTCAACGCGCGGAGGGATTGGAAATCAGCGGTCGCGAGGGATGAGGTGATTAAATGGAATTGTCGGCGGCCCGGAGGGCAGGCGAGGGGATCCAGATTCGGAAGCCCCAGGTGCCATAGGGAATTGGCACCTGCCGGGACGCATGCGCACGATGGCCGTACCGGGGATAACGGAGGCAAGTTAGCCGTTTAAGAACGAACGGGTGACGTTTCGGCTCGCATTGTAAACGCGGCGCTTGACGTTGGGCCGCGCCGCTCCGGCGAGAGAGACGTCGAAAATCTCGCTTACACGGATGCTCTTTGTCGCAATGCCGTCCGAAAGCAGTCCGTCCCCAGGCGGCCGGTTGGTACTACACCAAGCCGCGCGCGGACGGCATCAGGGGGCGGGCAAGCGGATTGTCGCGCCTTCCCGCTATCTGCTCTGCCAGCAGGAAGGCGGTGGTCGGGCCCAATGTGAAGCCCTGATGGCCGTGGCCAAAATGAAACCACAGGCCTTTGTGGCGGGTCGGGCCGACGACAGGCAGCATATCGGGCATGCAGGGGCGGGTACCCAACCACGGTGTTGCCTCGATGGGTTCATGCAGGGCAAAAAGCTCGTGGGCAGCTTTGGAAGCGTTCAATATCTGTCGCGATGTCGGCGCTGTTCCCGGCGGCGCCATGTGTGCACCGGTCAAGACCCGCCACCCCGCATTCATCGGTGCAACCAGCGTGGCACTATCGACATCCAGCATCGAGATGCGCGGCCCGCTCGGGCCCGTAAAGTGCCGGTGATAACCGCGCTTGAACACCATGGGTATGCGATAGCCGAATGTCTTGGCGAGCATTGGCGACCATGGCCCCAAGGCGACAACCGCATTTTCGGCGCTGACAGTGCCGTCCTCGGACAAAACCCGCCACCCGGCGCCATTCTGCTGCAAGGTCAATGCATCGCCGCGAGCTAGTTTACCGCCGCGCGCCACGAAGAGAGCGGCATAGCGAGCGACCAATTCGCCCGGGTCACGACAGGTCCAGGGCGATGTCCAATGGACGGCACCGGCAAGCCGGCGCTGCAACGCGGGTTCGCTCGCGGCAAGATCGTCTGGACTGAGCACATCCGACGGCACGTCGTAGACGCGCTTCAGCCGTTCCGCCTCGATGGCAGCCGCCTGGAAACTGGCGGGCGAGCGATAGACAGCGCGCCACCCCGTTCGCACGATCAAGTCATCGGCCGCGGCCGGCCCGATGAAGTGCGCATGATCATCGCTCGCACGCAGCGCCAGCCGCGAATAGGCCGCGATGGTCCTCGCATAAGGCGCCGGTGCAGATTGGGCGAAGTACCGCCAAAGAGGCCCCGCCAGCCGCGGCAAGTCACGCAGCCTCCAGTCGACATCGTTGCCGCGCTTTAGTGCGACCCTGGCGATCTCGCTCACCGAGCGGGGGAAGGCATAGGGCTCGACGGCCTCGGTCTGGATGATACCGGCGTTGCCGTAGCTGGTTTCGCGACCCGGTGCGTTGCGGTCCAGCAGCACCACTTGGTGCCCGCTCTCTTGCAATGCGAGCGCGGTTGAGACGCCGACCATGCCGGCGCCAAGGACGATGGAGGTAGTCATTTCTTATTTCCGAAAAAAGGCTTGTCAGAAAGTCAGGCGCGAGTTGTAGCCGACCACGAATTGGATGAAGCGCGAGACATCGACCATGTCGTCACCCTGGTACCGGACTGTATAGCCATCGGTGCGCTCGACGCCCTTGAGATAGGAGAGGTACTCGGCCGGCAAGCGATTTCGAAACACAATCTCCAGGACCGGATTTTCCAGTTTGAACGGTTTGGCCGAGCCGGCTTTCGCCAGCGCCGCCTTGACGCCTTCGCGGATCCGGCGATGCGCGACGGCCGGCGTCAGCGTAATCGCCGACTGCGTGCTGTAGACCTGCTTCACCGGCACGGTCACGATGTCGCCGATGCGTTGCCTGATCTCCTCCAGGGCCACATTGTCGCCCGAAGCCAATAGCACCGGAACGTCGAAGTGCCCGGCAATGGCGGCGTTGATGCCGGCCTCCGGCATGACGACGCCGTTGATCCTCACTTCGGCAAAGGCTGTGCCGCCGATGGTGTGCGACAGCACGCCGCCCACATGGCTTGCGCCCGCGTGATAGCCGAGAAGCATGGCACCGACAAAGGACCCGAGCTCGACGCCCTGCATCATCATCAGCGGGCGCGGCCAGCTACGCACGACCTGCACATAGTCAGGCAGATGGTCGATCAGGATGCTCTCGCCATTTCCGTGAGAATCGCTGAGGATGACCTCCTCTACGCCTTCCTCATGCGCAGCCTCGCAAGCGTGGACCACGGTGTCCGTCATCCAGCGCCGGGCGTTCTCGTACTCGAAACCTTCGGGCATCAGCTGGTCGCGGCTCACCACTCCGACGATCCCCTCGATGTCAGCTGAAATATAGATGCGCATTCCTGCCTCCCCGGCCAGCCGCGCGACGGCGCGGATAATGCATTTGACTTTCCGACGATAAACATAGTTTTATGATTAGAAAATATCTTTCTTGAGAGGCGAGGGGCGAAAATGAAACTTTTCATCGCAGGACTGGATACCGAAACCAATACCTTTTCGCCGATGCAGACAGGCCTCGAAGCCTTCAGGGAAAACCTCATCGCCTATGGCGACGCCACCAGCAAGCCGCTCAACTGCTGCTCCTCGCAGATGTCCGTCTGGCGCAATGCCGCGCAGGAAAAGGCCTGGGACGTGGTGGAGAGCCTGTGCGCCGTGGCCGAACCCGGCGGCAGGACAACCCGGGCAGTTTATGAGAGTTTCCGCGCCACCATCCTCGATGATCTCAGGGCAGCGCTTCCAGTCGACGCCGTCATGCTCGCTCTCCACGGGGCCTGCGTCGCGGACGGCTACGACGATGTCGAAGGGGATCTGATTGAGCATGTGCGCGGCGCGGTCGGTCTGGATGTGCCGATTGCCGTCGAACTTGACCTCCATTGCCACATCACCGACCGCATGCTCACCAATGCAACCATGATCGCCACCTACAAGGAATATCCGCATACCGACATCGAGGAGGTTGCCGGCCAGCTGTTCCGGTTGATGGAGCGCACGCTCGCGGGCGAAGTGCGGCCGACCATGGGTATCCATGATTGCCGCATGATCAACACTTTCCATCCGCATCGCGCGCCATTGCGCGGCATCGTCGACCGCATGAAAGCCATGGAGGGACAGGACGGCGTGCTGTCAGTCTCATTCGGCCACGGCTTCCCCTGGGGTGACGTCGAAGATGTCGGCGCCAAGATGCTGGTCGTGACCGACAATGACCCAGAAAAGGCTGCGCGCACGGCCCGGTCCTTCGGCCGGGAGATATTCGACGCACGCGAAGACATGCGCGGAGACTATCTCGGCATCGACGCGGCGCTGGATCGGGCCATCGCCGCGAAAAGCGCTCCGATCGTTCTGGCCGACGTATCCGACAATGCAGGCGGTGGGGCGCCGGGGGACTCGACCTTCATCCTGCGCCGCATCATCGAGCGCGGCATCGGGGACGTTGCCTCCTGCCTCTACTGGGATCCGATTGCGGTGCGCATGTGCCGCGAAGCGGGAGAGGGGGCGACTCTGGCGTTGCGAATCGGCGGCAAGGTCGGGCCTGCTTCCGGCGACCCGCTCGATCTCACGGTGACGGTCAGACGCGTCGCTTCGGGCGTCACCCAGCGTTTCGGGCCGACACCGCTCGGCATCGGCGATGCCGTTTGGGTCTCGGCCGGCAGCATCGACATCGTGCTCAACACCGTACGCACGCAGACCTTTCACCCGGAATGCATGACCGCCCTGGGCCTGGACCCGGCGCAGAAGAAAATCGTCGTGGTGAAATCCAGCAACCACTTCCGTGCCGGTTTCGAACCCATCGCGCGCGACATTCTCTACGTCAGTGCACCGGGCGCCTTGCAGCCGACTTTCGAGGATCTGGCCTTCACCAAGCTGAAGCGTCCCTATTGGCCCAGGGTCGCCAACCCGTTCGAAGCGTAGGCAAAGGCGGATTCCATCCGACGGACGACGCGGGCTGCGTTGCCGCCGGCACTGATTGCCTTCGAGGCAATGTTGATTTCGGCCACGTATTATAGGAAATGGTTTTCCTATAATACCGATTGGATTCTGCCGTTTTCCGGGCGCATGGCCCGGCCGGCAATCCGATGGCTGCAGGCAAAGCGGAGACGCCAACGATGACCGACGCGAAATCCAGCCTCGGCGATATCCTCAAGGATATTCGCAACCGCAATCGCTGGACGTTGGCAGAAGTCAGTTCGTTGACGGGCCTTGCGGTTTCGACCCTTTCCAAGGTCGAGAACAACCAGATGCAACTCACCTACGATCGACTGATCCAACTGGCGCAAGGGCTGAAGGTCGACATCGTCGAACTTTTCGGGACCATGGCCGGCGCCGAGGACGCCCCAAACATGTTGGGACGTCGCACGTACAACAGATCTGGCGAGGGGCGGGGGATCGTCACGCAGAACTACGACTATCTCTATGTTTGTACAGAGATTTCGAAGAAGTCGATGGTTCCGATCGTGGCTGTGGCACGAGCCCGCACGCTGGAGGAGTTCGGGCCGCTTATCCGGCACAAAGGCGAGGAGTTCTTCTACGTACTCGAAGGGGAACTGGAACTCCACACCGAGATCTATGCGCCCTTGCGGCTCAAGAAGGGCGATTCCTGCTACTTCGATGCCATGACGGGGCACGCCTATCTCAGCGTCAGCGAGGAGCCTGCGCAAATCCTGTGTGTCTGCTCGACCCCGGAAACCGAATTGGTCTCCACCCTGGCAAACGCGCAGACGATCAAGCTCAAAAGCTGACCTAAACTAAAAAACAAATACGATAAGAAAAAATATTGCACTTAGGAAAATCGTTTCCTACTCTAGCGCTGCGGTGGATGCCGGGAGGGCATCGCAAGCCGCAGTTCTGGGGAGGACTACGAGATGAACGGTTCCAAGTGGAAATCGATTGGCGTTGCCTTGCTTTTGGCATCGACGCCGCTTTCCGGCGCGATCGCTGCGCAGGACGTGCTGGTGCTGGCGCGCGCGGAAGATCCGCCGACCGCCGATCCGGGCATAGAGATCAGCAACAGCGGCTACACGCTCATCTACGCAGCCTATGAGCGGCTCGTCGCCTACAAGGGAGCCTCGACGGAAGTCGGACCGGAGCTCGCCGAAAGCTGGACTGCCGACGATGCCGGTCTCGTCTGGACCTTCAAGCTCGCCAGCGGCCACAAGTTCGATGACGGCTCGCCGGTCGATGCTGCCGCAGTCAAGTTCAGCTTCGACCGGTTGATGAAGCTGAAGGCAGGGCCATCCGACGCGTTTCCGGTACTGAAAGAGGTCGAGGTCGTCGACCCGCAGACCGTGCGATTTCACCTGACGGCGCCGTTCGCGCCCTTCATTTCGACGCTGGCCGTCTCCGGCGCTGCGATCGTCAATCCCAAGGTAATGCAGCACGAGAAGGACGGCGACATGGCGAAGGCCTGGCTTGCCGAGCACTCGGCTGGCAGCGGCCCCTACCGCATCACCTCCTGGGAGCGAAACCAGAGCATCGTTCTCGACCGCAACGAACATTATGCGGGCAGCCAGCCGGCGCTGAAGCAGGTCGTCATCCGCATCGTCGGCGACGTGTCGGCCCGCCGCCTTCAGCTGACCAACGGCGATGCCGACATCATCGAGCAGATCCCGCTCGATCAGGCCGAGGCGCTACAAAAGGACGCCTCTGTCGTGGTCGAGAGCAATCCCAGCATGTATGTGAACTACATCTACATGAACAACCGACAGCCGCCGCTGGACGACGCCAAGGTTCGCCAGGCGATTTCCTATGCGGTCGACTATCAGGGCATCATCGACGGCATCATGCTCGGCCAGGCCAAGCAGATGCGCGGCGCAGTGCCGAGCGGCATGTGGGGGCACGATCCGCAGGGGTTCCAGTACAGCTACGACATCGAGAAGGCCAAGGCACTGCTTGCCGAATCCGGCAAGAGCGGCATCCACCTGACCTATACCTTCTCACAGGCCGATCCTGCCTGGGAACCGGTCGGCCTTGCGCTGCAGGCTTCGCTGGCGGAAATCGGCATCAAGCTCGATCTGCAGGCGGTCGCGGACACGACCAAACGCGAGCTGGTGGCCAACGGCAAGTTCGACATGGCACCCGGTGCCTGGACGCCCGATTTCGCCGATCCCTACATGTTCATGAACTATTGGTTCGACGCCGACAAAATGGGCGGACCGGGCAACCGCTCATTTTACGGCAACAGCAAGGTGACCGCTCTTGTGAAAGAGGCCGGATCCATCGTCGACGAGGAGAAGCGCAAGGCGCTCTACATCGAAGCGCAGAAGCTTTCGACGGAGGACGCACCCTATCTCTACATCATGGAGAAGAACGACATCTTCGCACGGCGCGCCGCGGTGAAGGGTTATGTCTACAACCCCATGCTGATCCAGGTCTACAACTTCGGGACGATGTCGAAAACGGAATGAGAGAACAGGATCTCGCCGATCCTGTCGCCTTAACAGGCCTCATTCCACGGAACGCCTGCCGCCGGCTCCTAGGGCCGTGGCGGCAGGGTTTCATCGTTTCCCAAGCAAGGTCAGGGTTCTCCTGCGGAAGGGCTGACGTCCATGACAATCACCCGCATCATCATCCCGCGTCTGGTGCTTTTGCTTTTCGTGGTGTTAGGCGTCGCCATCATCACTTTCACCATCTCTCATCTCATACCGGGAGATCCGGCGCGCATGATCGCCGGCGATCGGGCGAGCGCCGAAACGCTTGAAAACGTCCGGCGCAATCTGGGGCTTGATCGCCCGGTCGTCGAACAGTTCACCATCTATATCGGCAATCTGCTGCAGGGCGATCTCGGCACGTCGCTTCGGACCAATCGCCCGGTTGCCGCCGATATCCGTACCTTCCTGCCGGCGACGCTGGAGCTCGGAACGGTCGCGCTCTTCATCGCGATCTGTCTGGGCGTGCCGCTCGGTGTGCTGTCGGCCGTCTACAAGGACGGCCCGATCGACCAGATCGCGCGGACGGTGTCCGTTTGCGGCATCTCGATGCCGGTATTCTGGTTCGGCCTGATCCTGATCTATTTCTTCTACGCCAAGTTCCAGATACTTCCGGGCAGCGGGCGACTGGCCATGGGCGTCGTCGCGCCCGAACGCATCACCGGCTTCCTGTTGATCGACTCAATGCTGCAGGGGCGCTTCGATGCCTTTCGCAGCGCCCTTTACCACATCATCCTGCCGGGCTTCGTGCTGGCCTTCGCCAATATGGGCGTGATCACGCGCCAGATCCGCGCCTCGATGCTGGATGTGCTGCAGGAAGACTACATTCGCACCGCGCGCGCCAGCGGCCTGCGCAAAGGCGTGATCATCTTCAACTATGCGCTTAGAAACGCGCTGATCCCTTCGATCACCCTGCTCGGGCTGGCGCTTGGTGATCTGCTTTATGGCGCCGTGCTGACCGAGACGATTTTCGCCTGGCCAGGCATGGGCACCTACGTCGTCACGTCCATTCAGACGCTCGATTTTCCCGCCATCATGGGTTTCACCATCGTCGCATCCATCGGCTATGTGCTGATCAACCTCCTGGTCGATCTTGCCTATATGCTTGCCGACCCGCAAATCAGGGAGGTCTGATCATGTCCGCCGTCATGCCGACTGAACCTGGCGCGGCGAGTGCCGCCATGCGCAGGACCAAGCCCTTCTCCGAGCGCCTGCGTTATCTTTGGTACCTCAGCCGCCGCAGCCCACTGACCCTGGTTGGCGCCGCCATCATTCTGCTCGTGCTCGTGATGATCATCGCCGCGCCGGTGATCGCGCCGTACAATCCGGACAAGGTGTCGCTGACGGCGCGCCTGTTGCCGCCGAGCACCGCACATTGGTTCGGCACGGACGAAGTCGGCCGCGACCTGTTCTCGCGCGTGATCTACGGGGCGAGGGCGTCCTGTGGTGCCGCCTTCATGATCGTGCTGATTTCGATGTCGGTCGGGGTGCTGATCGGTTGTTTTTCCGGCGTCGTCGGCGGACGGGTCGATACCGCCATCATGCGGCTGATGGACGTCGTTCTTGCCTTGCCGGCGCTGGTGCTGGCGATGGCGCTGGCGGCAGCTCTCGGACCCAGCCTGTTCAATTCCATGCTGGCCGTGGCGATCGTGCGCATCCCCGCCTATGTGCGCCTGGCGCGCGGTCAAACGCTGTCGCTTCGCGAGCAGGTCTTCGTGAAGGCGGCGCGCACCTTCGGCGCCTCGCCGTTCTACATTCTCCGCTGGCATATCCTGCCGAATGCGATGTCGCCGATCATAGTCCAGGCGACGCTCGATCTCGGCGGCGTCGTGCTGATCGCAGCCGCGCTCAGCTTCATCGGCCTCGGTGCCCAGCCGCCGACCGCTGAATGGGGCGCTCTGGTCAGCAGCGGCCGCAGCTACATGCTCGACCAATGGTGGTACGCGACCTTCCCGGGTCTCGCCATTCTGATCACGGCCATGGGGTGCAATCTCGTCGGCGACGGCATCCGCGACATGCTCGACCCGCGCTTGAGGGGCAGATAAATGACTGGCACAGCAGAAGGACGCGGCCAGGCGTTGGCCATTCACAATCTGTCGCTGGAGTTTCCAACCTTCAGCGGCGCGATCAAGGCGCTCGACAATGTGTCGATCAGCGTCGGAAAAGCGGAGATCGTCGGGATCGTCGGCGAGTCCGGCTGCGGCAAGTCGGTCACGACCATGGCGGCAACAGGGCTGCTGCCCAAAGGGCGCTACAGGATCACCGGCGGTTCCGTCAGGCTTTTTGGCCACAGCACGCTTACCATGGATGACAGTCAGCTCCAGGACGTGCGCGGCAAGGTGGTCTCGACCATCTTCCAGGAACCAATGAACGCGCTGAACCCGACGATCCGCATTGGCCAGCAACTGACTGACGTGATCATGCGTCACGAAGAGACAAGCCTGGCCGACGCCAAGCGCATTGCGCGGGATATTCTTGCCGACATGCTGATCGGCGAGCCCGAGCGGGTCATGAAGCTCTACCCCTTCGAACTCTCAGGCGGCATGCGGCAACGCGTGCTGATCGCCATGGCCTTCTCCTGCAATCCCGGCCTCATCATCGCCGATGAGCCGACGACCGCACTCGACGTTACCGTCCAGGCCGTGATCCTGCGGCTGATCCAGAACCGCGCGCGCCGTACCGGGACCTCGGTCATCTTCATCTCGCACAACGTCGCCGTCGTGTCGCAGCTCTGTGACCGGCTCTATGTGATGTACGCCGGGCGGATCGTCGAGCATGGCGCGACGCGGACCGTGCTCGAGGCGCCGCAACATCCCTATACCCAGGCGCTGTTGCGATGTCTGCCGGAGCGGGTAGCGCCGAAACAGGAGCTCGAAGCGATCCCCGGTGCGGTTCCGAACCTGCTGCATCCGCCGGCCGGTTGCTATTTCCAGCCGCGCTGCAAGGAGGCGGTTGATCTCTGTCGATCTCAATCTCCGCAGTTGGCCGGGGCCGATAACCAGCAGGTGGCATGCTGGAGGCGCAGCGTCGCGTCAGCAACATCAGGGCAGGGGGGCCGGCAATGACGGAAGGCATTCTTACGATGGCGCGGCCAGTTCTGGAGGTTTCCGATCTCCATGTCCGCTTCCCGGCGTCCCGCAACTGGCTCGGCCGCCCAACCTCGCATGTACACGCCGTCAACGGTGTCACCCTTGGGGTACGGGCAGGCAGAAGCCTTGGCATCGTCGGCGAATCCGGTTGCGGCAAGAGCACGCTCGCCCAGGCGATCATCGGCCTCGCGCCTTACGAGCAGGGTAGGGTGGCGATCGACGGTCAGGATTTTCAGGCGGCGCAGGGCAAGCAGAAGCGCGAACTGCGACAGAAGATGCAGATCGTGTTCCAGGATCCACAATCCTCGCTCGATCGGCGCCTGCCGGTCTGGCGGCTCATCAGCGAACCGCTGCACATTCGCGGCGGGCACAGCAACGCCGAACTTCATGCGAAGGCGGAGCAACTCGCCACCGCGGTCGGCCTCAGGCCGGAACATCTCGATCGCTTGCCACACGAGTTTTCTGGTGGCCAGCGCCAGCGCATCGCCATCGCCCGCGCGATCAGCACGGACCCTGATCTCATGGTTCTGGACGAACCGACATCGGCGCTCGACGTGTCGGTGCAGGCGCAGATCATCAACCTGCTTTTGAAACTGCAGCGGGAGCGGGGGCTCACCTACCTGTTGATCTCGCACGACGTCGCCCTGGTGCGCCATTTCTGCGATGATGTCGCGGTGATGTATCTCGGCCAGATCGTTGAATCAGGCTCGGCCGAAGAGGTGCTGAGCAACCCACGTCACCCATACACCCAAACGCTTCTGGCAGCGGCCCCGAGTTTCGCAACGCCCCTGCCGGCGATCGCGGAGGTGCGGTCGGGCGAGTTGCCGAACAACCGGAGACTGCCGGCCGGTTGCTTCTACAAGGAGCGGTGCGGCAAGGCCGCCGCCGGTTGCGAAGCGCCGCAGGTTCTTCAGCGGTTCGGCAAGGGCAGCCGGCAGGCAAGGTGTCATGTGGCGCAAGGTTGATGCGCGAAAAGGGTAACAGGTGCGCTCCGCTGTCCGCTCGCATGGGCGGACGATGGAGCGTTCTGTATCATTTGATGCGTCGACCCGTTATTTTAAGAAAGATAATTTTCGTATCGGAAAAATAATTTGATTGATATTACCGACTGTGCAAATTTGGAGTGGATCGCACCGCTGCGCTTGAACGAAGCGTGACCTACCGCTGCCGGAGACGAGATTGACCTGAACCAAAGCCGATCGGCGCCATCTGTCGGCTACTTCCGTAACGTTCTGAAAGACGGCGGACGCTGTCCCCGCTTATGGCCGGTCCATGTAGCTGCGACCCGAAATTAGTTTGATCTGTTGAAAGAGGCCTAACATGAAGAAGGAAGTCGAATGGGCGCGCATGACCGCACCCAGCCTGCGTGAAATCGCCGGAAAGCCGGGGGCGCTCGCCATTCTGCCGATCGGTTCGCTGGAACAGCACGGGCCGCACTTGCCGGTCATCACCGACACCGCCAGCGCATCGGCAGCGGCCATTCGCGCCGCCCGTCTGGTTGCCGATGATATCCCGGTCGCCGTTCTGCCCGGCCAGTGGCTCGGCATGAGCGAGCACCACCTGCCTTTCGGCGGCACCATCACGCTCGACTACGATACGCTGAGCCGCGTCATCCGCTGCATCGTCCGTTCGCTGAAGACGCTCGGGTTCTCGCGGCTGTTCATCGTCAACGGTCACGGCGGCAATATGGATCCGCTTGCAGTTGCCGTGCGCGAGCTGGCGGTTGAGTTCTCCATGCCGATCGTCGCCACCACGCCGTGGATGCTGGCGCAGGAAGAGGCTGGGAAGATCTTCGAGGTCGATACCGGTGCGCACCATGCCTGCGAGGGCGAGGCATCGGTCATGCTGGCGATCGTCCCGGACGCTGTGAAAACCGAAATGTTCGGCCAGGCCTTCGGCAATCAGCAGCATCCCGTCGATGTGCCGACGGATGTATCGCGCTTCTATTCCTTCGCCGAGCGTGCGCCGATCACCGGCACCTGGGGCGATCCGCGCAGCGCGACCGCCGAAAAGGGCGAGCGCTTCCTCGACCTGCAGGCGCGCGAACTGGTGAAGCTGATCCGCAACGACGTGCTCTGGACCGCGCCGGATCCGGTCTGGACGCCCGGACGTGGTCTCGGCACGACTGCCGGCAAGGCCGACTGAGCTGCATCGGCGAGACGATCGCCGGGCATTCGCATTTCATTCCTATGGGGGATACGCCAATGACTTTGAAATTCGCGCGGACGCGCAAAACCCTTGTTTCGCTGTTTGCAGCAACCATGCTTTCCGGCGTCGCTCTGACGCCGGCCATGGCGAAGACGCTCGTCTATTGCTCGGAGGGTTCGCCGGAAGGGTTCGATGCGGCGCTCTATTCAGCCAACAGCACCTGGGATGCTTCGGCGGAAACGGTCTATGACCGCCTCACTGAGTTCGAGCCCGGTACCACCAACGTCGTTCCGGGGCTTGCCGAAAGCTGGACCATTTCCGCCGACAATCTCGAATATACGTTGAAGCTGCGGGAAGGCGTGAAGTTCCAGACGACGGATGATTTCACCCCGACCCGTGACTTCAACGCCGACGACGTGCTCTTCACCTTCAACCGGCAGCTGGACAAGAACGATCCGTGGAACAGCTACTTCCCCGGCGCGAACTGGGAAATGTTCAACGCGATGGAAATGCCGGCGGCCATCAAGGCGATCACCAGAGTCGATGACAGAACCGTTAAGTTCGTGCTGAATCAGCCGGACGCGTCGCTGCCGTCAAAGCTCGCGCTGAACTTCGGTTCGATCGTATCCAAGGAATATGCCGACAAGCTGGCGGCAGAGGGACGGCGCGAGGACCTAGACCGCAAGCCGGTCGGCACAGGGCCGTTCCGTTTTGTCGACTACCAGCAGGACGCGGCGATCCGATTTGCGGCCAACGCGGATTACTGGGACGGCGCGCCGAAGATCGACAATCTAATCTTCGCGATCACCACCGATGCGACGACGCGCATGCAGAAGCTGCAGGCCGGTGAATGCCATGTCGCGCCATATCCTGCGCCAGCCGACGTGGCCGGGTTGAAGACAAATCCGGACCTGAACGTGCTGGAACAGCCCGGTCTGAACGTTTCCTACCTGGCAATGAACACGCTGATTGCGCCTTTCGACAAGCTGGAGGTGCGCCGGGCCATCAACATGGCGATCGATCGCAAGGCGATCGTCGATTCCGTCTATCAGGGCATGGGCCAGATGGCCCAGAGTGTCCTACCGCCGACGATGTGGGGCTACAACGGCAGCATCGATGGATATGGCTATGATCCGGAAGCGGCGAAGAAGCTCTTGGACGAGGCGGGCGTC
>NZ_JAEPRP010000116.1:0-3693 GCF_016652895.1 Ensifer sp. SSB1 | reverse complement strand
CCGGCTAGCCTCTCCTCGATCGCCCGATAGGCCGAATGCGCGCCGCGCGGCGGAACTGATGCAGGCGGATCTCGCCAAGGTCGGCATCAAGGTCGAGATCGTCTCCTACGAATGGGGCGAATACCTGAAGAAGTCGCGGGACAAGGCGCGCGACGGCGCCATCATCCTCGGCGGTACGAGCGACAACGGCGACCCGGACAATCTGCTGAGCTACTTCTTCAGCTGCGCCGGCGTCGGCGGCAGTAACAATGCCAACTGGTGCTACAAGCCGCTCGACGAAATCTTCCAGAAGGCCCGTAGCAGCTCGGATCAAAGCGAGCGGACAAAACTCTACGAAGAAGCACAGGCGATAATCAGCGATCAGGCGCCTTGGGTTCCGATTGCCCATTCTACCGTTGTGCTGCCGATGTCGAAGAAGGTGACGAACTACGTGATGGAACCCTTGGGTTCGCATCGATTCGACAAGGTCGATATCTAAGAATAAGCCCAACCCGTCGGACATCTGCGCGCCTGTTCCGGCAGGCGCGCAGCGTTGATAACATTTGAACCGTTTCACAATTCAATCTCGTCTCGGCAAGGCAAGGATCAGCCGCAATCCATGTTTTCCGGTAGATGGTGTGGGTTCCAAAGAGTGTAATTTCGGGCCGTGTAGCTGAGTGAGTGAGTGGATGAATGCTCGCCAGGGCAGGGGCTGAAGACCGTGCCAAGGCCGTTGTTGTTTTTTTACGGCCTTTCGAAGTTCGGGGCACTGTTCCGTTCCAGGCTCTTCGAAGCCATGGAGATGACCTCGTTGAGGAGGTCCGGACCCCGACCAAAACCACGGTCTCGGCTGCCCAAGTGACGGCAGTGTAAAGCATGGTCCTGCCCAAGAGCCTGGATCGGACCAGGGGCATGATGACCCGGCGGCGGCCGATCGCGGTTCGCGCCCGAGGCGGTTTCCTCGAAGATGCTGGTACACGCGACCTTGCGTAGCGCGTCGAGCGTGCCGCGACGGTTTGTTCGCGGGTGGAAACGCGCGTAGCCGATCAGTGCCAACACTTCCTCATCACGCTGCGGCGCTCACATCGTATTCGAAATGAATGCGATCATAGGGAAACTCGATTCCCTTCTCTGTCCGGTCGATGACACCAGCATTGACGAGCGTCGTCACGTCACGATGAACGGCCTGCACATCGCGGTTGACCCGACGCGCGACCTCGCGGATCGACAGCGCCCCGTGTCCCGCGAGCGCCTTGACGATAGCGAGGCGGGAAGGCGCGAGCACTCGGTGCATGTCATCGTAGGAGGTGAAGTTGACCGAAGGTACGGCCTCTGCTGTCTCCCCTGCAAGCGCCCGCCTTCCGGCCTCGACAAAGCGAGCCTTGGCATCCGCTATGGTACTCAAGCGCACAGTCAAAGTTGTCATCTGAGCATCCTTTCCATGTCAGCTTGGAAGGCATCGTAAAGTGCTTCAAGGGACGTAAATTCGATGGCTTCTTCGCGGTTACCTAAGTGACGGTGATCGCCTTTCCCGCGTTCATTGTCGTGGCGGAGAACGCACTCACCGGACGATGAAAGTGCCTGAAAGGGCATTACGAGGCAACGCGATGTCCATGCCGAAAAGCCACAGCCGAAACCGCACTTGATCGAGGAATTCACGGCGGCTTAAACAGCGGTATAAGCGCAAAAAGCAACACTTCCCAAATGACCGTTAAGTTCCAAAGAATGCCGTTTCGGCAATGAAGCTGGGTGAGTGAGTGAAAGATTTGCTCTGGAATACAATGCTTTGGCGACCGCGCGCATAGGATTGGCTGTTGCAGGAGCGGAAATGGGCTGTTTGTTGCTTTTTCGCTTTCGCTCGATCCTCACAGGGCCAGGAGGAACAGGGCTTTGAAGGCGCTCGGCTTGGTCCGAAAAGCAACACGACTGAAATGACCGTCTGGTTCCAAAGAGTGCGGTTTCGGCAGTGAAGCTGGGTGAGTGAGTGAAGGCGATGCCTGATTCGGCATAGGCTTCCGACCTCCGGAGTTCGAACCTGCTGTTGCATACCTCCTTTGCAGGCGTTTGTTGCTTTTTGTCCGAGAAGGAGTTGCAACATCTTTTGCCAGTGTTGCAGCGGCGAGAGAGCCGAGTGTTGCTTTTTACACGCCGCTGAGCATGCCTCTCTAGGCTCGCGCATGCGAGGCCGGTCACGCGCAGGTCATCGCCGAAGTGCTGACAGGACGCCGATGCGATGGCTGTCATCAGGGGAACGCAAGCCAAGCCTTGACCCGCAACCGGCGTTCCGTGCTATAATGTGTACATGTAAACACAACGGAGAGTGGAGCATGAGTGCGACGATGACGATCCGTGTCTCGGAAGACACCTTGGCCAAGCTGACAAAGATCGCCGAAGGGACGAAGCGCAGCAAATCCTTCCTCGCGGGGGAGGCGATCTCGGCCTACGTCGAGCGCGAGCTTGCCATTATTGAAGGCATCCAGCGCGGGCTGGGCGACGTGGCGGCTGGCCGCGTCGTCCCGCACGAGCAAGCGATGGCTGAAGCCCGCCAGATAATTGCGGAAGCACGGCGCAAGAAAGCGCAAGGATGAGGCGAGTTGTCTGGTCGGCTGACGCACACCGCGACTATCTCGACATCCTCGCCTACATCGCCGACGATAATCCGGATGCAGCCGAGCGGGTCGTTGACGCCATCGAAGACGCGGGCAACAGGCTCAGTGAGTTCGCCACCGGCAGGCCGGGGCGCGTGACTGGCACTTACGAGAAGGTAGTGACGGGCTTGCCCTACATCATCGCTTACGCGCTGACGGACGAGGCAGTAGTGATCGTCCGCGTCATCCATACGGCCCGCGACTGGCAGGAGGAGGAGTGGCCGTAACCTCAGAAGGGATGCGAGATGTGATCCCGACCACGTGGACATCCGCGAACGAACGCTATGTTGCTTTTTGGAGCCGCGCACATGGAGGTATTGATAGCGTCATCCTGAGGGAAGCCCCGATTGCAGCGACGTCCGAAAGCGACCAGGAACAATCAAGCTCACGACCTGTTAGAATTCGAAGGCGCATCCGCAGGGAGAGAATTGAAGCTCAGGTATGGTCTAATATTTCTGGCTGGCGCTGCCGTGTTTTGCGAAGGCCTTGAACCACTGGGACCGCACCAGGGACCTGACCGTTTGGCCTTCATTCTAAACATTTCTCAGATACCGCCGTCGGTTCGCACCCTTGACTGCAACGCCAACGCCACCACTGACGTGATCGTCACCTGCTCGTTTGAGATTGACCCACGCGAGTTCGACGAGGTGCTGTCTGGTTGGCAATTTGCGGACAAGAAAGTTTTGGGGAAGCGTGCCTTTTGGTCGCTGAGCGATACGAAGAGTGATCTCCAGCGACGTCCACGCACCGCAACGTCACGGCTGCGCGCCGCGCGATTGTCGGCCAGCAGGGGTGCCTTCTTGATGGTCTGAGGAGCCGGTGATTTAACCGGCATGTTGACCCGCGCTCCCGAACGCGGGCAAATGTCACAATGCCGCCTCGGAAAAGCAACAGGTGAAACCGCCGTTTATCGTGGAAATCCCCAGAAACACAACAAGCGGTTTAGGCAGCAAAAGCAACAGAAGCAAAACCGCTCGGGTGTTCCATAATGTATGTTATGCGATACAAGGATGTAGCGGCTATTTAGTAATGCGACAGTTGGGCCAGTTAGAGATGCGACAGTCTC
>NZ_JAEPRP010000378.1:0-1089 GCF_016652895.1 Ensifer sp. SSB1 | reverse complement strand
CATCCTTGTCGCCCGCCCTCGAGTACTCATCGCGGTGTTTGATCAGCAGCCAGTTGTTGCGATTGCCACCCAACTTGTCGTGCTTCATGCGCACGAGCACCCAGCTTCCCTTGAGCTTGGAGCCCGCCATCAGGATCTTGAGATCGCCGTCGCGCAGTGCTTGATCGGCCGGCTTGTCGCCCTCGGGCATCCAGAAACCGCGGTCCCACAGCATCACGGTGCCGCCGCCGTATTCGCCCTTCGGGATCGTGCCCTCGAAGTCTCCATAGTCGAGGGGATGGTCTTCGACTTCGACCGCGAGGCGTTTGTCCTTGGGATCGAGCGACGGCCCGCGCGTGACGGCCCAGGACTTGAAGACGCCGTCCATCTCAAGGCGAAGATCGTAATGAAGCCGCGTCGCATCGTGCTTCTGGACGACGAAGCGTGGATATTCGGCCGAGCGGATTGCCTCTTGTCCCGAAGGCTCCTCGGTCTTGGTGAAATCCCGCTTTGCGCGATAGGTCGAGAGCTTCTTTGTCGACTTTGCCATGCGCCATCTCGCTTGCCGTTCGCTCACATCTCAACGAGAACCCACGGCGCAGTCTCGGGGTTTCAAGAGCGCGCGACTAGGCACGCTTCTTGGCGCTGCGCGTTGTCTTGGCTTTCGAGGACGAAGCGCCGGACTTGGGCGAAGGACCTGCCGCGCCGACGCTCTTTTTCAGCGCTTCCATGAGATCGACGATGTTGCCGCCCTTCGGACGGTCCTGCTCGTGGGCGACGATCTTGCGGCCTTTGAGTTTGTCCTGCACCAGCACCTTGAGCGCGGTCTGGTAGTGATCCTCGAATTTATCCGGTTTGAACGCCGCGGTCTTCTTGCCGATCAGCTGCACGGCGAGATCAACCATTTCCTTGTCGGGCTTCGTCCCCGGCACCTCGTCGAAGAAGTCCGCAGGTTTGCGGAGTTCCTCTTCGTAGCGGAGCATCTCCATGACAAGCCCGTCTTCGAGCGGCGCGATGGCGACCAGCCATTCGCGGCCCGAAATGGTGATCTGCGCCAGGCCGACCTTTCCGGTCTTCCGCAGCGCATCGCGGATCACGACATAGCCTTCG
>NZ_JAEPRP010000377.1:0-1091 GCF_016652895.1 Ensifer sp. SSB1 | reverse complement strand
CCGGCGTTTTCATTTCCATCCTGCGCCGGCTTACTCAGCCGGAACGCTCTTGCCGCCTTCCCACTTGTAGAGCGAGAACGCCTGCGAGGTCAGGTCGCCGGCTTCGCCATAGGTCAGCTTGCCGAGCACGGTGTCGATTGCTTCGCCGGACTTGATCGCGGTGGCAACCGCAGTCGCGTCTTCAGCGGAACCGGCTTTCTCGATGCCGGCCTTCAGCACCTGCACGGCGGCATAGGCGTTGAGAGTGAAGGCTTCGGCCGGAATGTTCTTCGCCTTCAGCGCTTCGACGGCCGGAGCCGACGCCGGGTTGCGGGTCGCGTCGCTGGCGTTGGTGTAGATCGTGCCGGTCGCAGCTTCGCCGCCGATCGCCCAGAACTCGGTGTTCGACAGGCCGTCGCCGCCGAAGATCTGTGCCTTCACGCCCTGGTCGTGCATCTGGCGCGCGAGCAGGCCGCCTTCCGGATGGTAGCCGCCAAAGTAGACGACATCGACGTTCTCGGACTTGAGGCGCGTAACGATGGCGCTGAAGTCCTTGTCGCCCGGGTTCAGGCCTTCATAGACAACTTCGGTGATGCCGCCTGCGTTGATCGCCTTCTTGAAGCCGTCAGCAAGGCCCTTGCCGTAAGGAGCCTTGTCGTGCAGGACGGCGACCTTTTTGTCCTTGAGGTTCTTGACCACATAGGCAGCAGCGACTTCGGCCTGCTGGTCGTCACGGCCGCAGGTGCGCAGCACGTTCCAGAGGCCACGGGTCGTGAGGTCAGGCGTCGTTGCCGTCGGAGTTACCATCAGGATGCCGTTTTCGGCGAGAATGTCGGAAGCCGCCATCGAGGTGCCCGAAAGCACCGGGCCGACGACATAGCGGATGCCTTCGCCGGCTGCCTGGTTGGCCACCGAAACGGCCTGCTTCGGGTCGCCGGCGTCGTCGAGCAGCTTCAGAACGATCTTTTCACCGTTGATGCCACCAGCCTTGTTGATCTCTTCCGCGGCCGTTTCCGCGCCGTTCTTCACCTGCTCGCCATAGGCCGCGACCGGGCCGGTGAGCGGCGTGATGACGCCAACGGTGATATCGGCGAAGGCGAGCGGGCCGAAGG